>JBHHWX010000015.1:0-27525 GCA_046756745.1 bacterium
GCCCCGAGGACGGGGCTTAGAGCTTATTTCTGAGTTTTCGTTCAGACACTAATTATTTTCTGCGATTTGTCCCCGCCGTATGTATTCTTAAATGATAAACCTCACAGGGTGAAAACCATGGATGGAGTACTGGCGCCGCCTGAGGCTGCCCAATTGAGGGGGACCATTACTGTTATCAAGATCCGGGGGTGTCTTGATACGAACACTGCTGACACGCTTGACGAGACGCTCGGGTTGTACTTGGAATCCGGTTGCTGCAATATTATCGTCGATCTTGCAGAAGTGAAATACATTGGAAGCTGCGGATGGAGTACGTTTCTGAGTAGAATCAAGCCAATCCGGGATGCTGGCGGAGATCTGAAATTAGTCCGAATGAATTCGGGCGTCTACGAAGTTTATAAGGTGTTGGAATTCTTCTGGTTTCTCAGGTCGTATGACGCCTTAGAGGACGCTGTTTACGACTTCGAGCATGACATCCCTCCGATGCCTTAAGCCAGCAAAGCCGGAAATTCCAAATATCAAAGACCAAATCCCAAAGTGAACCGACAAGTTGTTTGAAAAGTTTACCCTCCCAAATATGTACAAACAGAGCATGTTTTTAGATTTAAACTGATGAGCAGCCAACTGATTTTCATTCTAAATATCCGTTGGCTGCTCATCAGTTGGGATTTGTAAAAGCTCGTCGGTTTGAGGCGGAGCCTCTCTCGGCTGTTACGAAAATTTTCAAATTCGTAGAGCAATTTGCCAAAAAAGACTTGACTAATTTCCCACAAAAGCTTATGTTAAACAGACGCTTTTATTTCTGAATCTGTTCCTGATGAATCGTGAGTCTCCCTCGTTCCTACACTACCCACGATAGCGTGTTTACTTGATGCAATTGTATTTTATATTTGTTTAATTTGACTCCCTGATTATTCTTCAACGCCCTGCTTCGGAAGGTCTCTGCACTCAAATGGTCAGTTTGCATTTTTTGCAAAGAGTGTGAACTTTTGTGACAGTTCATGAGAAGAACTTTTATTATTTTTATTCTGTTTTTGAGTTTTTGGGCTGCCACCACCCGTGGCTTATTTTCCGTCCAGATAGAACCTATTTTGAGAATATTTTATCAGCCTGATGGACGTGAATTCATGGGGAGGATTTTAGGTGATGAATTCGTGATTTTCTATGAAACGGCAGATGGATTTAGCATCGAACAAAACAGCTCAGGTTTTTGGTGTTACGCAAAGGTCGGGCCGACGGGAACATTAATCGCTTCGGAATATGTTGTCCTGGAAGCGAACCCGGAAGAAATAATTGGCCGTAAACATGTGCGTCACGCGACCATCATTATGGAAGAAATTCAAAACGAAAGAAAGAAGTTTTTTGAAAATTTACAACTGTTTGCACCTCGAAAAGCTGTAAAAGACCGGACCCGAAAAGTCAACCAACTTATGTCCGTGGTTCCTGAGACCTACAATTTAGCTGTGCTATTAATCGAATTTCCGGATGTTGCTGCCACTTACAGCCCAGGGGCCTTTGATGAGCTTTTGTTTTCTGAGGGTTTTACCTTTGTTTCGCCTGCTCCTGACGAGCCTGCTTTTGGCAGCATGTTTGATTACTATCAAAAAATGTCAAATGGACGTTTTGCAATCAAGGGAGAAGTTTTTGACTGGGTCGTGGCCGACCATGAGAAGGAGTTCTATGAAAATCAAGGGAATATTAGCTCTGAGGTCTTAGAAAAGACCGGAGTAGATTTAACACGTTTTGACGGCTTTACGGTCATTTATTCGGGAACGGTGGGATCCAGCAAGGGAAATTTATGGCCTAAAACCCTGAGCGCCGGTGGGAAACTACATTATTTGATGTCTGAGAAGTGGTTACAAAATTATGATTTTGCGCCCATAGGGGTTCACTGTCATGAATTTGGACATCTTCTCGGTTTGCCCGATTTATATGACATTGATTTTAGTACGGTAGGCGTCGGGAACTGGTGTACAATGGGTTCCGGGAATTTTGGCCGAGGACATCATGAGAGGCCTTTTGACCTGTGTGCCTGGTCAAAAGAGACGCTGGGTTGGCTGAATGCCCAGGCCATAACCGCTGGTCACCACGCCGGGCTTGTTCTTCCCCCGGTTGAATCAGAAAGGAAGGTCTATAAATTAATTTCTTTTGCATCCTACTTTCTTCTCGAAAACCGTCAAAAAATTGACTACGATTTACATCTCCCCGGTGACGGATTGTTGATCTGGCATATCGATGAACGGTTTGGCGGCCAGTCGATAGATGATCACAGGCTGGTTGATTTAGAAGAGGCAGACGGCGAAGAAACCGCTGGCGACGCCGGCGATCCCTTCCCAGGCAAAAACAACAACGTCTCGTTTGGCTCCCAGACTTTTCCCAGCAGTGAAGATTACAATGGTCAAACTTATGTTGAGGTTTCAAATATTTCACTTTCCGGCGACAATATTCAGTTTGAGGCTTCCATTGACTTAGGGCCTGGCTTGGGAATAACCGTAAACAACCAGGGTGATTTTCCGAACATTTTTACTGCCATAGAAGCCGCCTTTCCTAACGGTGAGGTTTTTATCCCGCGTGGTCATTATTTCGAAAACAATCTTCGACTCAAAAATGGCGTCGTCCTCAGAGGTGAGCACGCAAGCTCAACGATCATCGATGGTCAAGGAAAACATCTCATTCAAGTGCGTGATTCTGAAAGCGGAGGGATAAGTCACCTGAGCTTAATTAACGGCGCCACAGGAGTCGTCATCTTTAATTCCAACGTGGATGTAAAATACAATGTTATCTCTGACATGAGCGTCAATGGAGTTATCTGTTTTAACACGGCTTCCAAACTTCATAACAATACCATTGTTAATGTGGCATCATCCGGCATCTCTTGCCTGAGTCATACATTTGCAGACGTGAGAAATAACATTCTTGCCTATAACGGCGTCGGAATCATCAAAGTCCCGGATGCTTCTCCTGTTCTCTCTTATAATGATATTTGGAACAATGGAATTAACTCTCCTGGTTTCGATCCGGATACAACGAACATTTCCTTGGATCCCGTGTTCAAGAATCCATTTTTTGGAGACTTTCATCTTCGTCCGGAATCGCCTTGTATCAACGCTGGAGATCCGGACTCGAGGCTAAACGACCCGGACGGAACCCGCAACGATATCGGCGCGTTACCATTTGAATTCAGCCAGTCGATTGTGGATAATGGACTGAGAGTAAACGCTGGCGGAGGATTCTTTGCGGATAGTGATTCCATTTTGTGGCTACAGGACCAACCTTACACTCCGGGAGGCTGGGGCTTTGTCGAAGGAACGGTCGACTCAACCGGCGATTCCATCAACGGAACCGAGCATGATCCGCTCTATCAGTCTGCCCGGCAGGGGGTATCCGCTTATCTTCTGGATATCCCGAACGGGTCTTACGTGGTTCGAATGCATTTTGCCGAAATAATTTTACAGGGACCGGCGCAGAGAATTTTTGATGTCGCAATTGAAGACGACGTGCTCCTGTCGAATTATGACATCTATGCCCAAGTGGGTCACGATTTCGCAACCAAGCAGCAATTTTTGGTGAAGGTGAATGACGGCCAACTTGCCATTGAGTTCACGCCCAAAGTCGGGGAACCCTTGATCTCAGCTATGGAAGTATTGCCAACAAACCCCTTATTCATCAATGTGGCCAAATTTTCCAAAGTCGCCGACCCCGGTTTTGGGTTAGGGTTAGCTCTCGCTGATTACAACGGCGACGACGCAACGGACATTTTTGTGGTCAATGCTTTCAAATCAAATACGCTTTTCTTAAATAACGGATTAGGGACTTTTATTAATGAAACGCGATCCGCTGGAATCGTGACTTCTGAGGGTAGTGAAGCAGCTTTCTGGGGAGATTACGACAATGACGCCCACTTGGATCTTTACATCGTCAGGGACCGGCAGCCAAATCAGCTTTACCTGAATCTTGGAAACAGGTCTTTCGCTGAGGTCGCCTCTTCAGCGGGCGTTGATGACGAAGGGGCCGGAAAATCGGCAGCCTGGGGGGATTTTGACAATGATGGTCATCTCGATCTCTTTGTTGCGGCTTCGGGAACCGACCGCCTTTATCACAACAAAGGTAACGGCACGTTTGCAGATGTCGCGCGAAGCGCCGGGATTGACAACAGCACGTCAAGCACGGGAGGGATCTGGGCTGATTTCAATAATGATAGACACCTGGATCTTTTGGTTACGCATCTCGACCACACATTTTCAACCCCGAATTATCTTTACTATAATAATCATGATAGCACTTTTTCCGCAAGTCCGTTAGGAAAAAACGGCTTCGGGGCAACTGTTGGCGATTACGATAATGACGGCGATTTAGACATATTCATGGTTTCAATCCTGACTCCTTTAGGAAGCGGGGAACATCTTCTATTTAGAAATGATGGTAACCAAACCTTTACAAATATTACTGAATCGGCAGGACTGAGCACAAATATTGTTGGGTCCAGCGCAGCTTGGGGAGATCTCGATAACGACGGACGATTGGATATCTCCATATCAGGCATCTCAGGTACGGGAAGGATCTTCCATAATAATGGCGACGGTACCTTTTCCGATATCTCCGATTCCTCAGGGATTGCAGGCGATGCTCTCTCCAATGCCATCGCATTAGGTGATTTGGATGGGGATGGTGATTTAGATATTTACATGGCCCGAGAGGGTGTGCCGAACGCGTTATATCAAAACCAAACACAGCAGAATAATTGGCTGGTCGTGAAGACATTAGGACGCATAAGCAATCGTTCCGGAATTGGCGCCCGAGTTCGTTTAGTTTGCGGAACCGAGACTCAAATCCGTGAAGTGAGCGGCGGTTCGGGATTTCGCTCCCAAAACAGCTTGCTGGTTGAGTTTGGCTTGGGGAAAAATTCTGTCGTAGATACCTTACAGGTTTTTTGGCCGAGCGGTTTGGTGAACGCTTACGTCAATTTTCAGGATATAAACCGGATTATTGAGGTCGTGGAAGACGTGCCGACTCCCGTAGAACTGACGTCTGGTCCCCCGATCAGTTTCACATTAAGCCAAAATTATCCGAACCCGGTGTTTTTGCAAAGCCATGACGCCTCTAATACGACATTCCGTTATGCGCTTCCGAAACCCGAAAAGGTCTCGATAAAAATATATAACCTACTCGGGCAAGAAATCGCCGTTATAGAGGACCGGTTTCAGTTAGCTGGATTTCACACGATCCATTGGGATGGTAAGGATAAAAAAGGTATTCAGGTTGCATCGGGGGTCTATTTCTACTTTTTTCAATCCGATAATTATGTGAGATGTAAAAAAATGGTCGTCATTAATCATCGTTTGAGATAGCGAGAACTTAAAACGGATTCCACCTATGTAGACTCCCACTTATGTTTGACTTAGGGTAAACGAATATGGAAAGGTCTCCCGTCTGAAATTTCCGAACCTAAGTCGTGTATGGATCCCGGACTATGCCAATTAGCTCCGGCCCCTTGCGATATCGCCCCTGATTACAGATGCTTCCCACTGCAGGTTGATTATCTCGCCAAGAATTTGATAGGATTCGAAAATTTGGAACTCCGCTTGAAGTGAAGAACAACTAACTAGAGTCTGACCGAAAACTCAGAAATAAGCTCTAAGCCCCGTCCCCGGGGCGTCGTAATTAATTGTTTTTACAAAGCGTCAAACGCACCCGGGGACGGTGCTTGAGCATTTTAAAGAGTTTTCGTTCAGACACTAACTGGAGTCTGAACGAAAAATGCGCTATTTAAGAACCTCTTCGCGAAGGCGTCTCGCCGAGCCAAGCAGGAATTCACCTTTGGCCAGGAGGCCTTCGGGAAGAGAGAGTCGTTTTCGTTCAATCACCAATCAATCGGCAAAATGTTAAGGAGGGGGTGATGAAAAGGCAGAATCTGTTATTATATCGTGCACATAGCTGCCGAGTCCACGAGCTGCGGAAGGCCTGCTCTAAATGTTTTGAACTTTTAAATGCTTATGACGTCTCTCAGGCAGTCTTCTACTTAACAAATAATAATGTCGTCGGTGTGACGACCGAGTTGCCGCGCAATGATTTTCGTGCGCTCGATGACATCCTCTACTTTCGAGATAGTTTCCAAACCTGTCCTATTATTCTCTTGGGCAGTCAAGCTAACCTCAGGAGAATCCGTGAAGACATCGACGATGGTCAAATATTTTATATACCTTATGAAAAACTTGACCGGCGCATACGACAAATCCCTTCATTCATTTCCCAAAGTTCATTTGTTCCGGATGTGAGTGTCTTGGGAATTCGTGTTGAAAAATGTTCAGCACGTATTAAAAAGGCGCTCGACATCATTCTTCATGCGTTTCTTAAACAGGAGCTTACCGTCTGTAAACTTGCATTCAAACTGAATGTCCATCGGTGCCACCTTGACAGAGAATTTCAACATTACTGTGAAATCTCACCGAAGCAAGTTATCATGGGTTTAAAGCTTTCCTACGCTACTTTCCTGATGAAGAATGACGGTATGAAACTTTTCCATGTCGCACAGCTTGCCGGTTTCCCTGACTATTATGAGTTTTGCAAAATCTTTAGCAGACATATGGGTATGACGCCATCTCAGTACCGGGATCACATTAGTGGCCTCGACTTTGGTTCTTGTTTTAAACCCTTACGCCGCATTGCAAAATAACGAAACAAAAACACAAAAAATGTCACAATCCCACATTGACAAAACTCTAAGATGTTCCTATTATGTTGAAAGTCTATTTTTAGCCACCCTTGTTACTATTTTCGGGGGAATATTTATTCCGTCCGGTTTTCAAAACTCGCTGTATGCTCAGACAACTCCTGATAGTCTGATTCTAAACCACCAATTTTTTGATGATTGGGTGAGGGCTGATGTGGGAAATCATTTCAAGAAGAAAGACTCAATTTTTATGCCAAATAGTCTTTTGAAGATTGATCTTTCAGCGCTTCCTCCTTCTTTGCAGGTAGTACGCTCAACCTTATATTTTTTTATCATGGATACCTTTCGGCGAGAGTTTCCGCAATGGATCAATCTGTATGCCGTAGACGCCAACCCCTGGAATAGCGAGAATACGGAAACACACGACATTTACCAGTGGCCATCGTCCCAAATTATCGCCAGCTCACTCTCAGGCCGGCAGGGCTGGAAAGCTTTTGATATCACGGAAGTTGTACAGAGGGCGCGCCAAGAAACAGATCGTATGCTTTCCCTAAAATGGGGAGTTGAACCAAACATCGCTCCGCTGTCTTGGGATATCGCAGTTTCTCCTTCATGGGATGTCTTTGGGCTGCTCAGCCGGTATGAAAATTCGAACGTGCGGCCTTTTGTTAAAATTGTCTTTGCCGGAGACTATGCCGTGCCGGATTTGCACCTCAGTACCTCCGATGTGCAAATCCGCCCCCGTCTCGCTCAGCCAGGTGACACGGTCATTTTGCAGGCAAAAGTTCACAATCTTGGCTCCCAAGAAGTTACATCCGCGCCTGTCAGATTCGTCGACGCGTCAGGCCGTACTATCGGCCTCGAGCAGATGACATCAACGCTCCCGGCTTTCTCCGGAGTCGATAGCGTTTCGGTCGCCTGGACGGTGGGGGAAGGGACTCAGCGTGTGAGTGTGCAGGTTGATCCGGGAAATCAAATGACTGAATTGAGTGAGATAAATAACACGGTCACAAAAGAATTTACGATTTCAACGGATTATGCAACATTTCTCGATGATTTTGAAGAGGATGCCTTTAATTGGACCCCAGACTTTGACGTCCCGGTAGATAACAATGCATTGGAGGATCAACCCGTGAGCTGGTCGATTACAGCACAGGAAGGGGTTTCTTATCATGGCGCAAAGTCAGTCTTTATGTTTTTAGATGGCACACAGGACGACGGCACAATTTGGATCGAGCGCGCCTTCCCTGTCGAGCCATATTCAAATGTGACCATTTCCACGGAGTTTTTTGTAAACGACCCGTTTGTGGGGATTCAACAATGGGCGATTGTGGCCTATGCTGGCGTTTACAATCCCGAAGTTGAAGTTGTTTTTTCAGAGTGTCAAACCGTGCCGGTTCATGACGCCTGGAAGCGGTGCATTTATACAAAAGAAATATTTACCCGTTCGGCCTCCGCAATTTGGCTTGCATTAGGCATTTGGGCGCGATGGGAAGTGAAAGCGACGTTCTATTTTGATAGAGTCTCCGTTACGATTCAGCATGGCTTAGAAACCAGCGTGGAAGCATTTCCCGGCAAGAGTTCGATAAAAGCCATGAGTCTCCCTCGAAATTTCCCCAATCCTTTCTCCGGTTCAACACGAATTCATTATACCCCATCCCAACCAGGAACAGTCAGTATCCGCTTCTTTGATCTGCTTGGACGTCAGGTTTCAAAGGTCGACTATACTATCTTTTCACCAGGAAAAATGGAATTGATGTGGGATGGCAAGAGTGCGTCAGGCGCCGAGCTGCCGAATGGAATGTATTTCTATTCAATTTCCCATGAAAAAGAGGGTATCGTCACAGGTAAAATGGTTAAGGTCAAATAAGGACAGACTTCTCTTACTTTTACGTTTACTCTCACTCCCACTCTTACTCCTGCTCACCTCTGGAGTCTTTAACAGCGAGTAAGAGTAGGAATGTGGGGGGGAATTTGACCCACTGTAAAAACCGATGGCAGCGTTAATCTGAACCCCGACAGGGTGACAAATCAATAGAGTCATTACTCAGGAATAGATTATGATCTATTTATCAATTTCAGGAGGGTTTTATCATGTCAAAAAATCTTGTTAAAAGGTGGAGCGCGGGATTAATTTCGTTATTTTCTCTGACTCTGATTTTCCTCATGATTTCTCCGTCACTCTCCTGGGCGCAAACTCCGGAAAACAATGTCATTTTATTGAAATTAACCGACGCGGCGGTCTCACGATTGAATGTTCGAGTTGTCAATGACATTGTTCGCACAGGAATTTCCTCTTTTGATGCCTGGGGAGAACAATTTAAATTAGAAAAGATGGAGCGAATTTTCCCGCCCGCTGGGAAGTTTGAAACCCGTCGCCAGAAATTTAGCTTGCATCGCTTTTACAAGCTCACTTTTGCGGCTCAAATCGATCTTGACTCAGTGATGCAACTTTTCAAAAGTGACGTGAACACTGAGCTCGTACAAGTCTCGCGAAGATATACTCTTTATCGTGAGAAAAAAGATAGGAACGATCTGAATTTTACGCCAAATGATCCCCTATACCCGAATCAATGGCATTATAACAATACGGGCCAGACCGGAGGCACACCGGATGCGGATATCGACGCCCCTGAGGCCTGGGACATTGAGACCGGCGATCCTGCTGTAATCGTTTCCGATCTTGATACGGGGCAGGATTTGGATCACCCTGACCTGCTCCCCAATCTCTGGGTCAATCTCGGTGAAATTCCAGCAAATGGGTTGGATGACGATGGCAATGGCTATATCGACGACATCAATGGCTGGGATTTTTCAGACGGGGACAACGTCCCTGATGATTATCATGACCATGGTTCGCATACCGGGGGTACGGTAGCCGCCAAGACCAATAACGGTATTGGCGTGGCCGGGGTCGCGGGCGGCGCGAGTCCGGGAGTCCAGATTATGGCTTGTAAGATCTTTCCCAACGCGACGGATGTGGTTATCGCTGAGGCCTTTACTTATGCGGCCGACAACGGCTCCATCGTTTCCACCAACAGTTGGGGGAATTCTTTTCCCGGGCCTCCTTCTCCGGTTATCGAAGCGGCTATTGACTATTTCCTGACGACGTCCGATGGCATCGTTATTTTTGCTGCGGGTAATGATAATACCAACGATGCGACCTGGGGGTATCCCGCGTCTTATCCGCCCGTGGTTGCGGTTGCAGCGACAGATCACAACGATGTCAAAGCTTCTTTTTCAAACTGGGGCGACTGGGTTGACGTGTCCGCGCCCGGGGTCAATGTGTTGAGTACTATAAGAGGAGCTTACGGTACCATGAGTGGCACTTCAATGGCGTGCCCCCATGCTGCCGGCGTCGCGGCTTTGTTGTTTTCTGCCAACCCCGGGTGGACCGGCGCACAAGTGCGGGCGCAATTGGAAGCCAGCACAGATAACATCGATGCCTTGAACCCCGGTTTTGAGGGGCTCTTAGGAACCGGCAGGATCAATGCTCATAAGTCCCTAAGTGGAGGTCCGTTTCCGAATCCACCGACCAACCTCCAGTTGAGCGCTGTGGGCAATGACGTCGACCTGACCTGGGACGACCCCACCGAAAACACCGACGGCAGTCCGATCAATCTGGATTTTATATCGGTCTATCGCGATGGCGCTGAAATCGCGCAGGTCGGCGCTGGTGTGCAATCTTACTCGGATTTAGGCGTTCCGGATGGACAACACAGTTATTATGTGACCGCCCACAATATCGAGGGTGAAGAGGGCGCCCCGAGCAATGTTGAAAATGTCTTGATCGGGACATTCGATGTGTTGATCTGGCAGCATCCGGACGTGACTCAGGTGAACATAGAAACCAAAGCAGCGTCGCGCGGCCTCAGTATATCGGAAGTTAGGGCGATGGTAAGAGCGCCGCGCAGCTCACAGGCAATTCAAGATGCTTTAACCGCCAATGGAAAATCCTCTGTTATCGTGGGTGATCTCACCGGTTTAGACCTTTCGCAATATGAGGCTTTTTTTGGCGTGCTCGGGATTTTCCCGAACAATCATGTCATCCCGGCGAACAGCGATGAAGCTTTAGCTATCGAGAACTACATTTTAAACGGCGGGAAAGCCTACTTGGAAGGCGGCGACATGTGGGCCTATGATCCGGCTTTTGGCGGGGGCCATGATTTTGGGCCTCTTTTTGGCATCAGCGGATTAGACGATGGTGTCGGCGACCTCAACACCATCTTAGGTGTGGCAGGGACCTTTACAGAAGGACTGGATTTCACGTATTCAGGCGAAAACAATTATATCGACCGGTTAGCCTCCCTTCCGCCAGCTTTTACCATACATCAGAATGCTTCACCCCCCTACGATTGCGGCATTGCCCACGATCCCACGACTTACAAGACGATTGGAAATTCATTCGAATTCGAGGGCTTGGACGATGTTTTGTTAAACCAGACCAAAGAAGGATTAATGGCCGTCTATCTGCAATTTTTGGACGTGCCAGTGGGCGCTGTTGATGCCGTCGTCTGGATTCCTGGTGACGTCATTGAGCCGAACTTCGTTCAAAAAGCATCTCAGCGTAATCTGACTTTGGAACAGGTACAGAGTCTCAAGGTCCAAATAAACAGTCATGAAGAATTGAAAGCAGCCCTGGAGGCAAACGGTAGAAGCGTTCAAATCGTTAACGATTTAATCACGGTGGATCTCTCTGCCGTGAACTATCTCTTCGTCGTTCTGGGCATTTACCCCAACAACCATGTCATCGAAGCAACCGACCCTGAGGTGTCCATTATCGATAATTTCAGGGCCTCTGGCGGTAAGGTGTACATGGAAGGTGGGGATATGTGGTATTACGATCCCTTGAATTTGAACGGACACAATTTCGCACCGGACTTCGGCATCGACCCGCAGGCGGATGGGGTGAATGATCTAAAAACAGTTTTAGGCGCCTGCTCGGTTGAAAATCTTGATTTTGTCTACAAGGGGGTGAATAATTTTATCGATCATATCGGCCCCAATAATGGCGGATGCCAATTCCATTCAAATTTGGTGCCGTTATATGGCTGCGGAGTCGGAAATGATCCAGGGGGACTCCCCCGGACGATCGGTCTCTCCTTTCAGTTTGGCGGCCTGGATGATATCAGTCTGAGCCCTGCGACCAAAGTAGAATTGATGGCAAACTATCTCGAGTTCCTGGATGGCGGCATTGCGGAATGTCAGATTACCGTATTGGCGCCAAACGGCGGCGAGCTTATCCCTGGAGGCAGCCTATTTGAGATTCAATGGACTTCGATTAATACCAGCGGATCCGTTACCTTGGAATTTTCTACAGACGGCGGCGCCACGTTTAATCTTATCGCAGCGAGTGAAGCCGACGACGGCTCTTTTGACTGGCTGGTCCCCAATGTCTTATCCAATGATTGCTTGGTAAGAATCACCGACGCCTCCGATCCTGGCTGCAGCGACCAAAGCGATGACCTCTTCTCGATCGTAGGTCCGTCATGGCTGGCGCCCATTTCTGTCAATGCCGTCGGAGGTCAAACCAATGATTTGGAAATCACCAATTTTGACTTGGCTTTCGGCGGTCATCCGGATGCTACAGACGGCTTTGATCCTGGTCTGGACATTGTCGCGGCCCCTCCCGGGTTTAATTACTACGCCTATTTTTCGATACTCCCGCCTATCAGTTTTCTCGATACGGATATTCGCGGCTGGGTGCCGCCGTTTGACACAGAAATTGTCTGGACCATGCCCGTCATCAACGCCGATGGCATTACCAGTGAAGTTTCGTGGGATAATTTGGGACTTCCACCTGAAGGCAGCTTCTTTCTTGAAGAAAGCACCCATGGACTCAACGTCAACATGCGCACACAAAGCAGCGTCCAGTTCACGGGTAACGCCCAGGTCGTGATAAGGTATTTACCTTTTGTCTGCGTCACCTACGAATTTCCTGTACAAGGCGGCGCCTGGTATCTGATCTCCTTGCCGGTTGTCCCGGAGGATAATTCCCTGAATGTACTCTTCCCACCGGCCATTGCCGCGTTTGGCTGGGATTATGCTACCCAGAGCTATATCCCTGTAAACGCGCTCGATCCAGGACGCGCCTACTGGCTGCTTTTACTGCAAGATGCAACGATAGAGGTCTGCGGTCAGCCTTTTGAAACCTACACCAATAATTACGATCAACAGGGCTGGGACATGATCGGCGCAGTGTTTGAAACCAGTGAAGTGGTTGATGACCCGGATGGCAGCGTGTTGGCCATGTTTGGCTGGGATGCTTTGACCCAGAGTTATCTTCCGGTCTTTCCATTGGAGGCGGCGCCGAAGCAGGGATATTGGGTTTTGGTCTTTGGTGTGCCGAGCTCGATTACGCTTGGCGGCGGCCTAACCAGTACTGCCAAGTTTGCCGGCGGCGACTTAGCAAGCTTTTACAAAACCTACGGCCAACAGCCGCCTGCCCCGCCATACGAGCTGGCTGGCGAACTTCCCTCAACATTGCCAGAGGATTATGGCCTGGCGCAGAACTATCCGAATCCGTTTAATCCGGAGACTCTGATCGAGTACCAGTTGCCGAAGACAGGACCGGTGAGCTTGAAAGTCTACACTATCCTCGGCCAAGAAGTCCGAACGCTCGTGGACGGTGAGAAACAGGCAGGGTATCACCGGGTCATCTGGGACGGCAAGAATGACGCCGGGCAACGACTCGCTTCCGGCGTCTATCTCTACCGTATCCAGGTTGACGACCCCTCAAAAGACTCAGGTCGGACTTTTGTGCAAACCAAGAAGGTGGTTTTGTTGAAATAATTTTAAGGTCTATCGAGATAATTCGTCATTTTAATTAACGAGTGATTGACCGAAAATTCGCGATTTAAAACCTCTTCGCGAAGGCGTCCCGCCGAGCAAAGCAGAAATTTCTTCTCGGCCTGGAGGCCTTCGGGTAAGAGGGTAGTTTTCGATCAATCACTAACTAAGTAAATTCTCAATGAAGGAGGGTTACTATGTCTTGGATAAAGGTTACTCAGAAGCTGACAAAAAGCGTTGGGTTGCTGTCTTTCGTCCTATTCTTGGCGGCTGTGTTCGTTGGCGCCTCTGTCGTTCATGCACAGCAGGCCTTTGAGCCCGACGTCATCCTTCTCAAAGTCACTTCATCTGCTGTAAACGAATTAGACATCCAAGTAGTCGACGGGGTCGTGCAGACCGGCATCCCCTCTCTGGATGCTTTGAATCAACAGCACAACGCCAGATCGATGAAACGAATCTTGCGGCATGGCGGCAAATTTGAAGCCCGGCATGTCCAATCAGGATTGACTCGCTGGTACACGCTCAACTTTGATCCGGGATCCGATATTGAATCCTTGGTTTCTGAATACGCTGCAGACTCGAACCTTGAAACGGCTCATCTGAATTACAGAGCACAGCTTACCGACATTCGCAGCCAGAGAAAACGGGTTGAGGCGATATTGGCTCCGTTCAAAAAAGCGAACGGTGACATCAACCTGGTTCCGAATGACCCAATGTATCCGGATCAATGGCATTATAACAACACCGGACAATCAGGCGGCACGCCGGACGCCGACATCGACTTGCCCGAAGCTTGGGACATCGAAACCGGCGATCCGGGCGTGGTGGTTTCCGATTTGGACACCGGGCTGGACTTGAGTCATCCGGATTTGACAAATGTTTGGGTGAATACGGGTGAAATCCCGGCAAACGGTATCGATGATGACGGGAACGGCTATATTGACGATATCAACGGCTGGGATTTCTCCGATAATGACAACAACCCGGACGATAACGACGACCACGGCAGCCACACCGGCGGAACCGTGGCCGCCAAAACCAACAATGCTATAGGCGTGGCCGGGGTCGCAGGCGGTTTCAGCCCCGGCGCCTCAATCATGGTCTGCAAAATTTTTAGCAACGCTTTTGTGTCCGTCATTGTGGAGGCGTTTACCTATGCCGCCGATAACGGCTCTAAAGTATCTACCAACAGTTGGGGGTACGGGTTCACAAACCCGATCCCGGCTGTCGAAGCTGCTATCGATTACTTTTTGACGACGTCCGACGGCGTGGTCGTGTTTGCTGCCGGCAATCAGAATTCAAGCGATCCTAAAAGGGGCTATCCATCTTCCTACGCGCCAACTATATCCGTCGCCTCTACCGACCACAACGACGTGAAATCTTCGTTCTCGAATTATGGCTCCTGGGTGGACATCTCAGCGCCCGGCTCCAGCGTGCTCAGCACCATCAGAGGCGGTTACGCATATTTCAGCGGCACGTCTATGGCCTGTCCGCATGTGGCCGGAGTTGCGGCTCTGTTGTTATCCAACGATCCTACCATGACCGGGGCAGAAGTGAGAACGCAGTTGGAAGGAACGACGGATAATATCGATGCACAGAACCCCGGCTATATAGGACAGCTTGGAACCGGACGACTGAACGCCTTCCGGGCCTTAACCGAAGACGTGGTCGAATGTCCTCCGGACATCGACGTCTCCCCTCCTTCGTTTTCGTTTACAGTGCCCGAAGGCGGCTCGGACAGCGACGTGCTGGCCATCTCGAATGTCGCCGGCCCAACATGTGATCCCCTCAACTGGAATATCACTGAGCAAGAGGTGATCTTACTGCTGAAAAATGGACGGCAGTTACCGGTCACTGTATCTACGAAATCGGACAGAAAGCAAACAAACCTGCTCGAGCGTAGTGAAATCCATGCGGATGGGACGACTTCGAGCGCAGCAGTGAAGGCGCCCAAAGCCGGTTTCTTTCCAGGCCCGGATGCAAATACGACGCTTGTTCTCGGTACGACGAGTATTGATAATTCCGTGTTATTAGCGCTCGATCAGCTTGGGGTTGCTTATGATTTTCTCGCCACAACAGATTTTACCGGGATAGATTTCAGCCCCTATAGCACAATTATTGTCGGTATGGATGGCGGGCTCATATCTACGGCAAGCGTTGAAGCCCTTGCCAATGCCGCATCTGCCGGCCGGTGTTTGACTATGCTTGGCGGAACAAATTATTTGCCCTACTATGACGGTATGCAAACCTTCCTGCTTCAACATACCGGACAGACCGGCTGGACTATCTCTTCTCAGCCGCATCTTACCGTTACGGATCCCGGGCACCCTTTAGCAGCGAATTTGCCGTCGCCTTATAATTATGTCGATCCGGCTGCGGCATTTTACATGCTTCGCATCGCCGATCCTGCCGCGGTCATCGTTGCGATGAACGGCGATGACTTTCCTGCGTTGGTGACGAAACCGATAGGCGCAGGCAATTTAATTTACTCGATTAGTTCTGTTTACGATGGTTATTACACCAACGGCCCTGACTTTGACGTTCTCAAAACGATAATTGAGAACTCGCTCAATTTCGGCTGTGGAGGCGCTGGCTGCCCATGGCTTTCTGAAAACCCGACGAATGGTATCATCCCGGCTGGCAGCAGTCAAAATGTGGACGTCATGGTCGATGCCACCGGCTTAACCCCAGGCGTCTATAACTGCAATCTTCAGGTCAACAGCGACGATCCGGACGAGCCGGTGGTCACGGTCCCGGTTCAGCTCACGGTCACGACTTTTTGTCCTCCGGACATCGACGTCTCCCCTCCTTCGTTTTCGTTTACAGTGCCCGAAGGCGGCTCGGACAGCGATGTGCTGACCCTATCGAACGTCGCTCCAGCGGAGTGTGATAACCTGAACTGGAATATCAGTGAGCAAGAGGTGACGTTATTGTTGAAAACCGGGCAGCGGTTGCCGGTGGAAATTCGCACCAGGCCCTCCGGGCAAACTGCGTATCCGGCTTTTTCCAGCCCGCGCAAAAGAGAGGGTGCGTTTCCCTCCGCATCCAGGGCTAGCTTGTCAAATCCCCAGGCAGCAGAGGCTGTGCTCGAGAATTCGCTTTCGGACGGCATACCCGTTACGGCCGGGCCGGAATGCTCGTCAGGTGAGATCCACGACGACGGGTCAGCCGAAAATGGCTATGGTTGGGCTAGCTTCATCACGGATGGACGGACCGTGGAGCTGTTCAACCCGGGTTCGTTTCCCTTTAACTACACCCAGGTCTGTATTGCCTGGACGCAGGTCGGCGGCGACGCCAACATCAACTTTAATATTCAGGTCTACGATGACGATGGCCCTGGCGGCGAGCCAGGTACCCTGCTGGCTTCTATCCCGGTCACCGCTGCCGGCGTACCGGCCTGGCCGAGTGTGGCCTTCTTCGACTTTGACATCACAGGCCTGATACCGCCGATTAACAGCCCCTTTGTCTACATCGGCGCACAATGGGATCCGTCAGTGGAGCAAAGTTTTTTTATAGCCGCTGACGAGAGCCCGACTACACCTCTGCAAACCGGTTATGGTTTTAACGACGCTGACAATTTTTGGACGCCGCTGCAAAGCTTTTTCTCAACTTACCGAGCCATGTTCATCCGCGCCGAGGGGAGCTCGGGCGGCGATTGTCTCTGGCTTTCCGAAAACCCGACCAGCGGCTCTGTTCCGGCCGGCAGCAGTCAGAATGTGGACATCATAGTGGATGCCACCGGCTTAGTCCCGGGCGTCTACGACTGCGACCTTCTCATCGAGAGCAACGACCCGGATGAACCGGTGGTGGTTGTGCCGGTTCAGCTCAATGTCATTCCCGAGTGTGCTCCTGACATCGATGTATCCCCCGCCTCCTTCACCTTTACCATGCCTGAGGGCGGTTCGGACAGCGATGTGTTGACCATTTCGAACGTAGCGGATTGTGATTTTCTAGACTGGAACATCACCGAAGAAGAGGTGATCTTACTATTGAAAAATGGACAGCAGTTGCCGATCAGCGTGCGAGCAGGAGCAAGACAAGCCCTTGGCGGAATCGAATATCCACATGATTTTGCGACCCCAAACAGCAAAGCGCTTATCAATAGCGGCTTAGAGCCGGATCTGTTTGCTGTTGGCACAGGCGAAATAAACAGTCCTATCGACCCTGCGGCGGTGTTGTATGAGCAGATGGACTTTCCGAGCGATATCAGCATCAGTTCACAGAACTTTGAGCCGGCGAATGATCCTTTCGACAACCAGGCCGCGGACGACTTTGAGATTCCTGCCGGCGATGGCGCCTGGACCATTGAAAGCATCGATGTAACCGGCGTCTATTTCAACGGGACCGGGCCGGCGGAATCGGTAAATGTCTGGTTTTATACAGATGCGGCGTGTTTACCCGGGACCGAGGTCTTCAGCGAGATGAATATCATTCCGAGTGGTGGACTGCCAACCGGGTCGTTTCAAATAACTCTCTCTGCTCCTGCGGTGTTAGCTTCCGGCCACTACTGGGTTTCAGTACAAGCCAATCAGGATTTTGGGTTAGCGGGTCAGTGGGGCTGGACGCAGCGCACAGTTCAGGCGAATTGTCCCTCAGCGTGGCGGAATCCCCCGGGCGGCTTTGGCACCCCGTGCAATGACTGGGGGCAACGAGCAGCCGACTGTGGTGTAGGCGCGGATCCTGACTTGTTGTTCCGGTTGAACGGCAGCGTTGGCGGCGCCGATTGTCCCTGGCTCAGCGAGAACCCGACCAGCGGCTCCATCCCGGCCCTCAGCAGTCAAAATGTCGACATCATGGTAGACGCCACCGGGTTGGCCCCGGGCGTCTACGACTGCAATCTTCTGGTCAACAGCAACGACCCGGATGAGCCGGTGGTGGTCGTGCCGGTTCAGCTCAATGTCATTACTGAGTTTGACGCACTGATCTGGATACCCGGAGATGTGATCGAGCCGGATTTGGCCAAGAAAGCTGCTGAGAGAGGATTATCTGTCGAGGCTCTAGAAGATTTAGTCGCGAGCCCAACCAGCCATTTAGAATTAAAAGCGGCCTTGGAGGCCAACGGCCGGTCCGCTTTCATCACAAATACCTTAACCGCCGGCGATCTCGCGGACGCGACCTATCTTTTCGTCGTGCTGGGTATTTTCCCAAATAATCATGTCATTTCTGCCGGAGACCCGGAAGCGGTGTTCATCGAGGACTTTCTTGCCGTGGGCGGCCGGGTCTATATCGAAGGCGGTGATGTCTGGTATTACGATCCGCTGTTTTTAGGTGGCTACGATTTCGGTCCCTCGTTCTCTATCGATCCTCTGGAGGATGGCGCGGACGATCTGAAGACCATTCTGGGTTCGAGTTTTGCCGTGGGCAAGGATTTTACTTATTCCGGTCAAAACAATTTCATCGACCACCTCGACCCACTTTCTTCTGCGGTCACCATTCACGCCAACACGAGTCCGGCCTATAACTGTGGTATTGCCTTTGATTCCCCGGCAGGTTACCGCACCATCGGCAATGCCTTTGAATTTGGCGGTCTGGATGACGCCAGTCTGTCCGGCGCCACCAAAGAAACGCTCATGTTCAACTACCTGGACTTTTTCGACAACGGTGTGACCGTGGCCTCTGCAACCTTTGACTTTCCACTAACTGAAGGAGGCTGGTATCTGGTTTCCCTGCCCCTCATTCCGGAAAATGGCAGCCTGAGTAATTTGTTTCCGGATGCCTTTGCCGCTTTTGGTTGGAGCTATGCTGCCCAGAGTTACGTCCCGGTCACCGAATTAGAGTCGCAGCGGGCCTACTGGGTGGCCATGCCGACATCGGCCACGGTGGAAGTCTTCGGCCAGGGTCTCGAAAGTTACAGCAAGACTTATACCGCATCCGGTTGGGATATGCTCGGGGCAGTGCAACAAAAAGCCGGCGTCAACTCCGAACCGAACGGCAACGTCTTTGCCATGTTTGGCTTCAATCCGTTAACCGGCAGCTACGAGGCGGTGAACGCATTTGAACCTAAACAGGGATATTGGATTGCGGTCTTGGCAAGCGAAGAAGAGCCGCTTTTCATTTCGATTGGTTCGGACGGCGCTTTATCAACCAGCCTGGCCAAGTCCGGCAGCTTTACGACCAGGTATGGCGCAGCCCCACCAGGACCGCCGCCGTTCGTGATTGGCGAAGACGGGCTTCAGGCCATCCCAACCGAGTATGCCTTGTCTCAGAATTATCCTAACCCCTTTAATCCTGAGACGGTGATCGAGTATCATTTGCCTGAAGCCGGCAGTGTGAGCTTGAAAATCTACACCATACTCGGTCAGGAAGTACGAACTGTGGTGGACGAAGTCAAACAGCCTGGCATTCATCGCGCGCGCTGGGACGGCAACAATGACGCCGGCAAGAGACTGGCATCCGGAGTTTATATCTACCGGATTCAAGCTGGCGATTTCGTACAAACCAGGAAGCTTCTGCTTTTGAAATAAGGAAAATCATACTCTTACTCGCTTTTGAAAACTCCAAAAGCGAGTAAGAGTAAACGTACGGGTACGAGTAAGAGCGTGGAGGTCAATTGACCAGATGGTAAGTAACACCCGGAAAGAGGATGTGACAGGCAGATTGTTTTGCTTGTCACATCCTTAGTTCAAAACACAAAAGTTTAAAAATCTTATAAGAAAGTCAGCCCCGGCATTCTTGCATTATAAATGAATGTCGGGGTTTTTTTTGCCGCCATTATAACTATCACGGTTCGTATCCTTCTCGACAGACATGATTCCTCACTGGCAGGAGGTACGAGTGCTGGAGTACCTCCGCAGTTAGTGTCAAAAATTTAATGAAAAAATGAAAACTAGGTTTTCTTAGGTATTTACAACCCCACGAGAATTGCGTTTTTCGTGTTAAAGACGAATCCCGTAGGGATGAAATGATTATAGAAAAATCACCCAAGACCGCATCCCAACCCTGAAAGGGTGAAATAAAATGGCAGCAATCCAAGGAAGCTGGTTTCCAATGGCGGGCGCGAGCCTTCCTGGAGCCCGGATAGCCGGCGGATTGTCTATGCGTTGTTTTCACTTCGCAACTCAGATCAGAATGGCAACGGAAAATTGTGGGTCATGGATGCCAATGGCAAAAACAAGCGGCAGTTGACTTTTTAAGCTATCAGTAAACGCTGACCTTCTTTAAGAAGGTTAGCGTTTGATAGGTACCACTGCTAGCAAAATAAAAAAGGGCGCATCGGCCACCCGGCCAGGTTGATCCGATACGCCCGAGATCGACAAAAAGGGGCTATGCTGCTTGGGTCGGGATGTATCCGGCCCGGGGCGACCCTTTTTGACTAAAAAACAAAAATAAGGTAAATACGGAATTGCCTGCCTGGTTTTGCACCTGAAATCTACCTTACTAACTTATCAAATTTAACCATGAAGACACAAATATTTAGGATTGCAGCGTTTCTTCTAATAAGCTCTCTCTATCTAACAGGATGTGAAAAGGACGGGCCTGCTGGCTTTGAGGAAGTCTTACCGCCTGATTTTAGCGATGACCTGGACCCGGCCTGGTCACCGGACGGTAAAAAAATCGCTTATAGTACTGGTGATGGGGGAAGAACATTCATCATTGACCTCATAGAGGGCGGGCCACCCGAAAAATATCTCGATAATGCTTTTTTGTCTGACTGGTCGCCGGACGGCAGCACCATTGCGTTCGAATATGCTCCTGTTTTTGGCGATACCTGCTGCGGGCCCTTTGGCATCTATTTCATCAAACCTGACGGCAGTGGTCGGCGCTTGTTTTTGCCGGGAGCCCATTCGCCAGCCTGGTTACCGGATGGCCAAAAGCTGGCCTTTGTCTCGGGCGGCATCGGCGTCATCAATAAAGACGGTAGCGGGCTTAGAGCACAGGGAGTGGAGGGATTTTTTCCGGCCTGGTCGCCGGATGGTAGCAAAATCGCTTATAGCACGGGCGAAGGTGGAAGAACTTTCATCATAGATCTTGCGAAGGAGGCTCCCCCCCCAGAAATTTTTGGATAGAGCCGCTTATCCCGCATGGTCACCGGATGGACAGGAATTGGCGTTCAGTAGACGTGAAACGCCGTTTTCAGCCCTGAGCATTTACAAGGCTAAACTTGATGGTTCAGGTATCACACAATTTACCAAACCGCGTGAAAAGCTGAATAACCATAGATACCCTGTGTTCTCCAATTCTGGAAGACAAATCGTCTTTTCTTCGGATAATGGTGAGATAATCGTCCTGGCTGCAGGCGGAGGTGACGAACGAGTGCTTATTAGAGGTGGAGCGTACCCGTCATGGTCGCCAGATGATCAGTATTTGGTGTTCCACCGTGCCGCTGAGAAGTCCGGGCGGGCGCGTCTTTTCATCATTAAAGCAGACGGAAGCAGCTTGAGGCAATTGACCTTTTAGTGAGAAGAAATGATCTTACACTATCGAGAGGAGGTGATTGAAATGTGGGTATAAGAAAAAATGCGGGGCACGGTGTCAGCAGCACCACGCCCCGCGAAAAGGCAAACAAATGGCTTGGTCATCGTTGCCCGCGAGTAGGTAACTACGCCTTTTTTGTTAGCATGGACAAAATAAGTTAATCCTGCTGTAATGTAAAGTGAAATTTCGTTCGTTTGGACGAAGAAGAAAGGAGGATTAGAAAATGCAGAAAAAAGGAAAATCTCAGTGGTATCTTCACAGAGCGTTGCGCACATTGCTATTTTTTGGTACCGTGTTGGCCTCCCTGCTTTTTGCTGGAGCGTTGGCACAAGCGCAGAAATCCAATTTTGTATCCGGCGAAGTCATCGTTCATTTCAAGAATGACATTGTTGATTTCCCGGTAGATGCGGGTAGAACACCTATTGACCAGGTTCGTATTCTCAATCCGCAAGCCGATTCGGTTCTCAGCGACCCCAATGCAACAGAGTATAACTGGACTGCTTCGGGAGGCAGCGCTACTTTCGATAACATCAGATTTACCCTGGGTTCGTATAATTATGATAGATATAAAGTTACCAAGAGCGTTTCGTTCTCCGAAACCTTCACTGATGTTCCGGTCGTTTGGGGGCGCAGAAGCGGTTCTACCGGTGCGGTTAGATGGCCTGTGGATGAAACACACTTTAATTATACTTATACCGGCATTGAACCGGGCTCGGAGTCTACGACCGGCTGTCAACTGGTGCCGTGCACCGTGTCCGTTGGCGGCGGAGGGGCTGCTGCCAGGCAAGCCGCATCGCATTCAAAAGCTGAGCTTACGGCTTTTTATGAGAAATATGGCCGACGGCCACCCATTCCGCCATTTGATGCAAAAATTCCAAAAACAAAAGCTGACATCAACGAACAAACTTCGGAACCCATTCCTGAGAGCTATGGCCTGTCGCAGAGCTACCCCAATCCGTTCAATCCGGAGACGGTGATCGAGTATTCATTTGCCAGAAGCCGGTAGTGTGAGCTTGAAAATCTACACCATACTTGGCCAGGAAGTACGAACATTGGTGGATAGCGAAAGACCAGCCGGTTACCACCGGGTGAGATGGGATGGCAAGAATGAAACCGGACAAGGCTGGCTTCAGGGGTGTATCTGTACCGGATAGAGGCTGGGGATCCTTCGACAGGCTCAGGACAGCGGTTTGTGCAAACCAAGAAGCTTCTGCTTTTGAAATAAGGAAAATCTTACTCTTACTCCTACTCTCTTTTAAAGACTCCAAAAGCGAGGAAGAGTAAGAGCGTGCAGGTCATTTGACCTGATGGGAAGTAACACCCGGTAAGAGGATGTGACAGGCAGAGGTGCTTGTCACATCGTTAGTGCTTCATTTCATAAATAGAGGAGGGTTACACCATGAAATGTAAAATTTCCAAAATCTCAGTAAGAAGATGGCACACATTTTTCTCAATACTTTCGCTCGTCGCGCTTCATGCCATCTCGGCTTTTGCCCAGGGGCAAAGAATCCCCGAGAGAAGTATTGATATCCAGGAAATTCTAAACCAATATGATGAATACTTCTCGAGTCGCACCGACGAACAGAATTCCGCTAGGGGAAGCGGTTTTAAGCCGTTCAAACGTTGGGAGTGGTTTGTTACGCCGCGCGCCTTCCCCGGCGCGTCCCTAAACACCGGAGCTCGCTGGAATGCCTTTCAAGACATTCTGGCAGTGCGCGCACAAAACCCCCAACCCACGCTGGGAGCGGACTGGACCTCCATCGGGCCCAGCAACATCGCCGGACGAATGCTCGATATTGCCCTCGATCCCAACGACCCGGATATCATCTGGGCGGGCTCGGCCTCCGGCGGCATTTGGAAAAGTCCGGATGCGGGATCATCGTGGATCGCCATGGACGACCAGCTTCCCACTCTGGCCATCGGTTGCGTCGTCACTCACAACACCAACTCCGACATTGTCTATATTGGCACGGGCGAAGGCATGTTCAACGCGGATGCGGTTTCGGGCGTCGGCGTTCTCAAGACGACAGACGGCGGCAGCACCTGGAGCCAGACCGGTCTCATCTGGCAGCTTTCAGATAATGCGGCGGTGAACGAAATGGTCATGCATCCGAATAATTCGGCTATTTTGATTGCGGCCACGCGGGACGGCGTCTATAGAACAACTGACAGCGGAGCTAACTGGACACAGACCCTGGCTTTTTCAGGTCCGGAAGACGCAAAAGAAGTCGTCATCGATCCCGTTGATCCCAACAATGTGTACGCAGCCCTGGGTTATCCCTGGGGCCATGCGAATAATGGCATTTACAAATCCACCGATAACGGGGTTACCTGGTCGAAACTGTCCAACGGCTTGCCTACAAACTTTAGTAATGTCGGACGAACGAGCCTGGCTATTCACGACAACAATCCTGCAATTCTCTATGCCGGCATCAGCGGGAGTTTTAGTTTCAATGGCTCCGGCTTGATCGGCGTTTACAAGACCACCGATGGCGGCAGCTCGTGGACGCTGCAAGCGACATCGCCTAACTTTTACAGCTCGCAGGGCTGGTACGATAATATCATCGCCGTGGATCCGGTTGATCCTGATATTGTTTACTCCGGAGGGGTCGGGCTTTACAAATCAACCAACAGCGGCATCACCTGGGCGAACATCGGAACCTCCATCCATGTTGACCAACATGCCTTCATGTTCCATCCCAACGATCACAACACCATCATCGCGGGCAACGACGGCGGTATGTACAAATCCTTCAACGCCGGCAGCACCTGGCTGGATATCAACGACGGATTAACCACGATGCAATTTTATGCCATGGGCAGCGATGCCAACGATGCCAACAAAGCCTTTGGCGGCACCCAGGACAATGGCACCAATCGTCATGATGGTTCGCTGCTGTGGGACCATGTCATGGGAGGCGATGGCGGAGAGTGTAACGTGGACTACACCAATTCCAATATCGTCTATGCTGAGTATCAGTTAGGGTACCACCGAAAATCCACCAATGGCGGCAATAGCTGGTTTTCCATCAATAACGGACTGGCTGGAAACGGTCCCTGGGTCACTCCCGTGGAAATGGATCCCATCGATCCTGAAATCCTCTACACGATTGCCAGTGCGAATTTGTATAGAACCACCACAGGCGGAACGAGCTGGTCTCTGCTCTTCGCCGCTGGAGCTTTGAGTTCGTCCATACGCGCTGCGGCCAGTGACAATCAAACAATTTATGCAAGCGGTTTTGGGGCTATTTACCGGACGACCGATGGCGGCGCCACCTGGACTGACATTACTTCCGGGCTCAGCTCGGTGGCCATTACCTCCATCGCGGTTCATCCCAACGACCCACAGCTCTTGTATGTCGGCATGTCAGGTTGGAGCGCTGGTAATCACGTTTTTAAGAGTTTCGACGCCGGCGATACCTGGCAAAATGTCACCAACGACTTACCGAATATTCCGTGCAATACCCTGGTACTCGACCCGGCTTTCCCTGATCATGTCTACGTCGGCACCGATTTAGGCGTTTATCTGTCTACCGATGGCGGCGGCTCGTGGGCGGGATGGAATACCGGACTCGCCAATGTTGTCATTGATGAGCTGGATATACACCAAGCTTCCGGAGTCATTCGCGCGGCGACTCACGGGCGCGGAATGTATCAATCGCCTTTGTTCGTCCCGACCGGGTTCGACGTTTTGATTTGGATACATTCCGACGTGACCGATCCTAATGTTGCCGAGAAAGCCAGCCGGCGCGGCTTGACCACCGAAGAAGTCGAGGCCATGGTCGCCGCTCCCACAAGCCATACGGCGTTAGCCGCGGCTTTGGCAGCCAACGGCAAGACCGTGCTCACGGTCTCGGATATCACGTCCGTAACCTTGTCGGACTTTGAGGCGGTGTTTGCGGTTGTGGGCATTTTCCCCAACAATCACGTCATTCCGGCAGGCGGCGCTGAAGCCACGGCGATTGTAAACTACATCAATGCCGGCGGCAGCATGTACATGGAAGGCGGCGATATGTGGGCTTATGATCCTGTCTCTGCGGGAGGTCATGACTTTGGACCGTTATTTGGTATCAACGGCTTAAGCGATGGAGCTGGCGACTTGAGCACCGTGCTGGGGGTAACAGGCACGTTTACTGAAGGACTGGACTATACCTATTCGGGTGATAATAATTTTATTGACCGCATTGAGCCAACGTCAACAGGATTCACAGTCCATGAAAACTCCTCTCCACCCTATGATTGCGGAATTGCCAACAGCACGTCCGGCTACCACACCATAGGAAACGCCTTCCAGTTCGGCGGTTTGGACGACGTCGTCACCAATCAAACCAAACAAGAATTGATGGCCGCGTATCTGAATTTTTTCGGAACTCCAACAGCCGGTCCCCCGGATATCGAGGTCTCGCCGGCCTCGTTCTCATTTACACTTCCCGAAGGCGGCACAGACAGTGATGTTTTGACTATTTCCAACGTCGCTGCAGCGGGGGCGGATGACCTCAACTGGAACATTACCGAAGAGGAAGTCATTTTAGCCTTAAGCAACGGACAGCAAGCCTCCTTGATGCTCCGAAACCGTTATTCCATGAGCGTCGACGAAGCGATCTCGTCTATCATCGAACGCAGCGGCATCCTTCGGAATTCGATAGTCGTCAGCAATGCCCAAACCGCTGAGGGTTCCGGGAATCATCCGGATCAGGTTGAATTCACAACTCCGGAGCACGTTGCAAATGCGAAATACAACTCGAACCCCGGCCCATCTGCAACAGACGTAGCCGTCCTGGGCGCGCCAGGATTGCCATCATGGAATGACGAGGTTCAGGCTAAATTGCTGAACACCGGTTTGTTCTCGAGCGTTTCTGTGATAAACGTACAGGCTGTTACGCCTACGTTGCCGGAATTGCAAGCTTTTAAAGCGGTGCTGGTTTATAGCGATGACGGGTTT
This sequence comes from bacterium, assembly GCA_046756745.1. GTDB lineage: Bacteria > Zhuqueibacterota > Zhuqueibacteria > Oceanimicrobiales > Oceanimicrobiaceae > JBHHWX01. The sequence continues at coordinate 26,817 of JBHHWX010000015.1, forward strand.
AACGACCCCGTGTTGTTTGGGAATGTCCTGGCGGATTATGTGGACTCTGGAGGAGGCGTGGTGTGTGCGGTGTTTGCGGTCGCTTCCGTTCCCCTTGGCGGTCGATTTGATACCGATAACTACTGGGCCATTGCTCCCTCGAGTCAGACCCAGGGAACCAGAGAATTCCTGGGAACGATCTTTGATCCCGGGCATCCGATCCTGAATGGCGTCTCGAGCTTTGACGGCGGGTCATCGAGTTACAGACAAAGCACGTTTGATGTTGCCGCCGGCGCCACCAGAATCGCAGACTGGACCGACGGCAGAGCGCTGATCGCCACGAAAGTCATAGGCGGAACGGACCGGGTGGATCTCGGCTTTTACCCACCCTCCAGCGATTCGAGAAGTGATTTTTGGGAAGCCGTCACAGATGGGGCAGAATTGATGGCGAATGCCCTTATCTTTGTTTCTGGCGGTGCCGGCTGTCCCTGGCTTTCGGAAACCCCCACCAGCGGTACCATTGCCGGGGGCGGCTCAGAGAATGTGGATATTCTCGTGGATGCGACCGGGTTAGCAATAGGCGCTTATGACTGCAATCTTCTCGTTAACAGCAACGACCCGGATGAGCCGCAGGTGGTCGTACCCGTGCAGCTCAATGTTGTCCCTGAAGCTGCGGACGCTTTGATCTGGATACCCGAAGACGTTATCGAACCGGACCTGGCCAGAAAAG
>JBHHWX010000016.1:0-27226 GCA_046756745.1 bacterium
TGAGCGTGGGCGCGTTGAATTTTGTACGGGTCAACAGCGCTGCGAGCGGCAACACATCTGAGGTGACGACCAATACGCTGACCACAGGTCAGACGTTTATTGTTCATGCTTCGGGCTACGATGCGGATGGGAATTACCGCAGCGATGAGAGTGTGACTTGGAGTGTGACCGGTGGGATTGGCTCGGTAAGTCCCAGCAGCGGCGTGAGTACGACGCTCACGGCAGCGACCCCAGGGACCGGCGTGATTCAGGCGGATCATGCGACGGCAATCGATGACGCGACCGGAATTATTACTGTGAATGCCGGCAACATCGACCATATTCTTGTGCGGGATGCTCCTGACAACGGCGGCAGTGAGGTTGGCGCCGTGGGTCTGACAGCGGACGAAACATTGACCTTGTATGCCGCGGGCTACGATGCGCAGGATAATTATTTAGGCGATGTGAGTGTGACCTGGAGTTCTCCGACGGGAAATTTGGCTCCGGCGGTGAGCGGCACCGGCAGCAGTTTTACTTTTAGTCCGACGACGGCGCCGGCGAGCGGCACGATTCGTGGGACGCATGCTTCGGCGGGCAGCGACGATACCGGCACGATTACGGTGAGCGTGGGCGCGTTGAATTTTGTACGGGTCAACAGCGCTGCGAGCGGCAACACATCTGAGGTGACGACCAATACGCTGACCACAGGTCAGACGTTTATTGTTCATGCTTCGGGCTACGATGCGGCTGGGAATTACCGCAGCGATGAGAGCGTGACTTGGAGTGTGACCGGTGGGATTGGCTCGGTGAGTCCCAGCAGCGGCGTGAGTACAACACTCACGGCAGCGACGCCTGGCACCGGCGTCATCCAGGCGGATCATGCGACGGCGATCGATGACGCGACCGGACAAATCACGGTTATTGCAGGTAGTATCACCAGGATTCGAGTTCGCAACGCCCCGGATAATGGCGGTCAAGAGGTGGGAGCCGTGTCCTTGACAGCAGATCAATCGTTAACCTTGTATGCCGCTGGTTATGATGCCTCAGATATCTACCTCGGTGACTTCAGCGTGACTTGGAGCTCGCCATCCGGAAATTTAGCGCCGGCGGTGAGCGGTACCGGCAGCAGTTTTACTTTTAGTCCTACTACCGCCCCGACAAGTGGTATTATTAGAGCAACTCATTCCACAGCCGGAACAGATGATACCGGAACCCTTACTGTCACTCTTGGTGTGCTTAACTTTATTCAAGTAAGTAGTGGCGCAAGTGGTAATACCCCGCCGGTCGGGAATCAATCTTTGTCTGCTGGCCAGACCTTGACGGTCCATGCCTCCGGCTATGATTCCGACGGCAATTACCGCAGCGATGAGAGCGTTAACTGGAGCGTCACCGGCGGTATTGGAACCTTAGATACCGCTATCGGAACCTCGACAATATTTAGCGCTCTCACCCCAGGAAATGGCGTTATCCTGGCGGATCACGCCACTGTGCCGGATGCAACAACCGGAACGCTTACTGTTATAGAGGGTAACGTCGCGAGTGTAATCATTCGTGACGCACCTAATAACGGCGGCAGCGAGGTGGGGGATACAACGTTAACCGCAGACCAGTCGATCACTCTCTACGCCGCCGGGTACGACGGCCAAAGCAACTATGTGAGCGACGTCACGGTAACCTGGCGTTCGGGCGGGAGCCTGGACGCCACTGGAGATCCGGCGGCAACCAGCTTTACTTTTTCCCCGGCATCTGCCCCGACCAGCGGTGAGATCATAGCCGATCATGCAACCGCTACTGATGATTCTACCGGTACGATAACTGTCACACCCGGAGTTCCGGTTGGAACCGTAACATTGTCTCCCAGCCCGGATACGTTAGCCGCGGACGGGTTATCGACTTCTCAAATTACTTCTTCTCAGATTATCGATGCGGACGGGAACCCGGTTGGATTGAGCAGGTTATTCACGGTAAGTTTATCGCCCCCGAATTTAGGAACGATAACTGATACAGATGCCGATCTTGTCGCGCAGGGACATCAGATCGCTACCAATGCAGCCAGCGCCCTGGATTTTGAATTCAAAACCGAAACAATAAGCGGTACGGTTACGGTTTTTGTGAGCAGCGACGAAGGCAGCGCTTCCGGAGATACCACCATTGTGATCGGCAGTATGAGCATCGCCTCAATTTCTACCGCCTCGGTTTTCGTAAGCCAGGGCCAAAGCGGAATCACGGTGAACATGGTCGTGAAAAATACCAGCGGATCGGATATCACCAATTTGGGCGACCCCAACGCTGCGACCTTGAGCTTCACCGGTATCGCCGATCGTTCTGCCCAATATTCGGTTACGAGAACCGATGGCTTCACAACCATTCCGGCGCAACAGCAGGCAACCTTGACTTTTTCCGTCACGGTTGATCCTGGAGCTTCCACAGAGTTGATCACAATTGACGGACAGGTGAGTGGTTTCATAGGAGGAACACCGGTCTCAGCCCAAGGAGCGGCCGTCACAGACAGTTGGACTGTTCAACGACCCGCACAACTGCGAGCACTCACTGTGAGCAGCTCACTCGATACGGTCGTTGTCGGGCAGCAAGGGAATTCCGTAACCGTGACTGTTTCGAATCCGGCGCCGGCAGGCGCTGCAACCGCTGTTGTTACGAATGTACAGCTCGTTTTTCTCGAAAATGGTGTTACAGATCGCTCCTCTGATTTCACGGTTATTCCTGAAGGGAATAACCCGGCCTCGTTACCCTCGGGTGGGACGCCTCAGAATTTTACCTTTACAGTAGGAGTCGGAGGGTCTGCGCCTCCGGGAGATTATGAGATTGATGTGGTGCTTGCAGGGCATGATACGAATTCCACAAATTTGGCGCTGCAAGACAATGCAGCGAATACCAGGAAGAATTGGTTTGTAAAAAACGCGCCAAACTTTCAAATTCTATCGATATCAACCGCTCCGACAAATTCGTTTCTCGCCGGTCAAACCACACCCTGGACGGTTCGCATGGAGGTCAGAAACAACGGTCCGGATGCTATCGATTTGGACTTTAATATTGCAAAAACGTTTATCCGGTTTATCAAAGGGGTTACCGATGTCTCCGGTGAGTATGTGATCGTTCAGCCCTCACAATTAGTGGTCGCCGGAACGGATACGCTCGTCAGCGGAGCAACGGACACCCTCGATTTTACGATATCACAAACCGGAACTTCAACAGGTACGATTCGAATTGACGGCCGAATCGAAGGAGTCGATACCGGTACCAACAACCCGATTTCGGATGATACCAACGATGGCGGCAGTGGGCAAGTAGAGCTTTTGAGCCAAACCGCCAGCATTTTTATTTCACAAACAAATGCGGGAACCATCAATGTTTCACAAGGAGTGGGGATCGTCGATACAAGTCAAGGCTTCCAGATCAACATCAAAGTCAAGAATGATTTGCAGGAAACGGTTGAAAACGTCGTAGTACAATTGACGTCAAACGGCTCGTCAAGCATATCCCAAAATCCGTTGACCCTTCCTCAAATTCCGGCTGGCCAAACTGGCAGTATCAGTTTTGTTGTCACAGCCGCCTCGACCAGGAATCCTGTCGGAGAAACTTTTACGGCGCAAATATTGAGCGGAACAGGTCAACAAAGCCAGCAGCCGGCGAACATTGGCTCGCCTATCGACGATGATGCGATTGTTCGCATTCAAACCCCGTCACTTCTCAGCGTGACCTTTACCCAAATCGAGCCGTTTCAGACCGCGGGAGAGACGTTTACGGTGCAGTCGAAAGTCACGAATGCCGGCGAAGCCTCCGTAAGTTCGGGTCAGCTACAATTGCAGGCGCCGGCAGGTTATACCTTACTGCCGGGTTTTCCTGCGACACAAACCTTCACGGTTGATAATTCGGTTTCGTGGGATGTGCAGGCCCCGGCAGCGCCATCGGGGCCGGATACATTTAGGGTGAATATAAGCCAGGTTCCGATTGAATTCAATACCAATGCTTTGGCTAACGTTGCGGTCAACGCAGATACCGAAGCTGTCCAAACATTTGATATCAATTTGGTCATTCAAAATGTTAGCATTACCAGCCCGGCTGGGGCCACAGACAACACGCTTTCTACCGAACAAGAATTTAACCTGCAAGCCATAATCACCAAATCGGATAACATTGATTCGGTACGCGCAGATTTAGCCGAACCCGTTGGTTATTCTTTTGCACCAGGCTCAAATCCGAGATCGCAGCTTCTCACTGGAGGGGCTACTCTTGTTGAGTGGACATTACGCGCGCCGTTTCAAGGGCACTCGAGCCCGCGTACTTTTCAAGTACGAATGCGCGGCTATGACGAAGGGCTCGTACGGGCCGACACCACCCGCGATTTAAATGTCGTCTCTGTTGTCAAGGCGATCATGGACTTCGATGATTTCAACGGCAATCCCCAACAGACGGTGCGGGTCTCTATTGGTCAGCAGTTTCAGTTAACCGCTTTAGTCAACAACACCGGCCAGGCTGGCGTCACCGGTTTGGCAGAGGTGACCTTGAATTTAGGCACTTCGGGTATCATCAGTCAGGAGCCGTTGAAGCAAACTTTTGTACCCAACACTCGCGTCATTTGGAACTGTGTCGCGCCCGTTATCGCAACCCCTGCGCAAAGTATCTCGGTAACGCTTTCGAATATCCCGTTTGACGAAAACACCAACAATACCGCCTCACATAATCCACAGCAGTTAGTCAGGTCGTTCCTGATTGAGACGGGAGATCTGGGAAACATTTCTGTTGTTAGCGTCGGTGTGACCTCGCCTGTCGGCGCTTTAGACCGGATCGTTTCCACTGAGCAAGAAATCACTGTAGAAGCGGAAATTCAATGGGATAATTTAGTGAATCCTCAGGCTGAGTTGATCCTGCCGCAAACAGCCGGTTACGACGTACTCGGGGACGGCAGCCGTTTTAGAAATATTGCACAAGGTCCTTCAACGACAGTTCAGTGGCGACTGAAGGCGCCGATCAGCGCTCTATCCCAACACTTTGTAAAGGTTGAAGCACGCGGGAAGGACGCCAGCAATCCAACCGTGGATGTGACGGCGCTGCCCGATTCGGTAGCCGTCACCGTTGTGGCGAAAGCTCGCCTCAATTTGTCCGCTGACATTACAGCTCCACAGCCTGCCACGGATGAAATACTGACGGTGGGTCAAGAATTTACCATCACTGTTACACTGGATAACCTCGGGTCAGCCGCTCTTGTCGGCGTCGACACTGTCGAAATCACTCTTCCGGCAGGCAAAGGTTATTCGCTGTCGCCACCGTCTCAGCCATCAGCCAGGGGTGTCCTGGCCGATTCACCGGTACAATGGATCGTTCGGGCGCCAAATGAACCGACGACCGGAGAAGATATCAAAATCGAAGTCGTAAATCAGAATTCCACAGATGAAAACACCAACGAAAAGGCGCCTCTTACTCCCATTCCGCCTCGAGTTGTAATCCGGGTTCGAACAGAAGCCATCGGCCTGAATTTGGCGGTCCTGACAGATCGAAAACCGCTCAGCATTCCTCGCGGAATTACCGGGCAGGGGCTTTTCGGCCTTCAGTTCAATAACAATAGCGATACCGAGATCAAACTCGAGAGCATCACATTCAATCTAAGGGATAAGGAAAGCAACGATGTGGCTCCAAGCTCGGTCTTTTCTAAGTTGGGAGTTGTTGACTACTTGAATCCCTCGACTGTCGTGCAGCAGCTCAGTTCGGTCCCGGCGGAGAATCCAATCGTTTTTCATTTTTCTCCTGTTCTTTCAATTCAGCCCAACCAGACCCAGGCGCTCGAATTTACAGTTGATATTGCAACCCAAACAGAGGCGACTCATTTTCAGTTTTTCATCGATTCGCCACAAAATGACATCGTTGCCAAAGACGCGACATCCGACACGGTGGTTACCATTAGAGACGATACATCCGGCGTTTCAATCAGCGGCCCTATTGCACCCGGCATCTCGGTATTATTTGACGACGATCTCAACGCAAGCTTTTACAACTTTCCGAATCCATTCGGAAATCAAAGCCGCCCGAGCACACGGTTTAACTATCGGCTTGCTCAAGATTCGGATGTGACGCTTCGAATTTTTACACTTTTGGGGGAGCTGGTGCGTACGATCTCGTTCAGCTCGGCTGATCCACAAGGACTCGCCGGAACACACGCGGCCGCATCAACGACATTCGTCTGGGATGGAACCAATGAAAACGGGCAAAAAGTGTTGAATGGCGTCTATGTCGCTGTTCTCGTCACAAACCAAGGTAAAGCGATGACAAAAATCGCTGTGGCCAGGTAGATAAAAATGTTAACAATTCATAAAAAGTTCTTTCGTTTAGCCTGCTTTGTCTTTATATTATTTATGATAAATTCCGCATTTCCCCAAAGTGGGGGAGTCAATAGTATTTTCAATCAAGGCGGAGCTGGCGCACGGGCACTGGGACTGGGCAGCGCCTACGTCGCTTTAGCTGACGAGCCTTCTGTCGTGTATTGGAATCCGGCAGGATTGGACTTCATCCCCAAAAACAGCGCCAGTTTTTATTATTCCAACGGTATTGTTGGCACCCATTATAGTTTTATCGGCTTTGCGTATCCGACGTTATCGATAGGCGGGTTCGGGTTTGGCTGGCTGAGAATCGCAAGCGGAGACGTCACCGAGCGGGACGAATTTGGCGCTGAGGGCTCCACCGGCAGCTTCAGCCAGAATCAGTTTCTTTTTGGGTACGCGAAACAGATCAAATCGTATCTCAGCTTTGGGGCTAGTTTAAAAATAGAAACGATAAGTCAAATTGCTAATCTCTCGGACTCGGGCGTGGGGTTTGATTTAGGTGTGCTTTATAAACCGGATTTTAGTGATGGATGGCTGCGAGACCTTTCTATTGGAGCGAATGTTCAGAATTTTGTGAAGCCGACCGTGAAACTTATCGACGAGAACGTCAGCTCGCCGATGAATTTCAAGGCCGGACTTGCGAAACTTTTTCGATTCGGAATCGAGGGGAAAAGCGCTTTAACGATCCTTTTTGATATCAATAAAAGCCAGCGCTCGTCGATGAAATTCAATTTTGGTTCAGAATATTCTTTCAACCAACGGGCCATGTTGCGAGTGGGCTTTGGTGATGGGAAAGCGACCTTTGGCGCGGGTGCGATTTACTCGAATTTTCGATTCGATTACACGTTTGGAAAACTGTTTGATGCCGAGGGGTTTTCCGGAAATCACCGTTTTTCTTTGACGATCGATATTGGAAAAAGCAAAACCGAGCGCCTTGAAATCGCCCGACAGCGTCAAGAAAAAGAGCTTCAAATATCCGTCGACAATCAGCTCTGGTTTGAGAACAAGACCGACTTTGAGGATAAAATGAGCGAGGGTCGGGAAAAGTATTATAATCAAGATTATTTAGGCGCTGTTGTTGATTTTTCAGGCGCGACCGAAGCGGCCCGCGCCTTGTTTGATATCGCCTCGCGCTTCCGCAGCGCGAGCATGGGTGATCTGGAGGCAAACGATCGTTATGATACGGCTAATACATTCATTCAAGAGTCCGAAACTATGTTTAAGCTCGCGAATGCGAAATACGATTCTGCCAGCCAGATAAACATCGAACAAATTGTACAAAAACAAGCCCAGTCACAATTTGAAAGAGACCTGAGGAATTTCGTGCTGAGAGAAAGGCAAAGAGGCGATGCTTTTTTTAAGAATGGGCGCTTTAATCAAGCCATCACAATTTGGCAAGAAGCGCTCAACCGACTGCAGGCAGACAACGGCAAAGCTCCGCAGTGGGCGCCCGAGGTCATTGCTGGATTGCAAAGCAGTATTAAGGCGGCACAGAGCCAACTGGAAGGGAATGTCGAGGAGGCCATCAAACGCGCAGACAATCTTGCTCGCCGCGGCGATTATGTCTCGGCCTTGAATGTGTTAAACGAATTGATCGGTTCCGGCCTCTCGGCAGCAGATCTCAACACTGTAAACTCAAAAAGAAATCGTTACCAAGCGCAACTGACGTTCCGGCAAAACTATGACGCCGGCGTCCGTAATTATGAAAGGCGTGATTGGTCGAGCGCTGCTTCGGCATTCAAAAGAGCGTTACAGGCCCGGCCCGGGGACGCGAATGCACGACGTTATTATGAGGACGCCAAAGCGCGCTCTCAAGCCAAAAAGCAACCTCTCCCGCCGGAGCTGCACATTAAATTTGCACGTGGGTTGCAGTTCTATCAGCAAGGAAAATACACCGAGGCTTTGGATATCTGGGAGGGAATCCGAAAAGTGCAGCCCTACAACAAACAGGTCTTGGATGCTATCGATCGCGCTCGTGAAAGATTAAGAAAGAAATAACGGGAATTTATATTGTTAAGAAAAGTCGAAAAAGAACAATTAAAGGTTCCTGCAAACGTTGACTACCTGGGCGATCTCCGCGATTTTGTTTCGCAGGTCGGAAAGAAACACCGGTTCCCCGATAAGGTCATCAATGCCTTTAAATTAGCTATCGATGAAGCGGCCACGAATATTATCAGGCACGCCTATCGGGATCAGCAAGGTCTTATCACTCTGCGTACGATTGTGCGTAAGAATAGCCTGACTATTTGCATTGTTGACCAGGGTACGTATTTCGATCCTAAGCGGGTCAAGGATCCGGACTTGAACCGGTATATCGCTATCGGTAAAAAGGGCGGCTTGGGCATCTTCATTATGCGCAAGCTCATGGACGAGATCGACTACCGTCGCACCGAGGAAGGCAACGAGCTTCGTATCACCAAATACCGCGATAAAAAAGAGTCGAAAGACCAGGACGATAAAGTTTCATCCATTCCTTTTACAATAAAAGCAAGTTTCTTTCTGCGAAGCATCGCCATTGTCACCGCGTTTATTGCGGTCGGTTATTTATATTATTATTCTACGGCCGATGATATTGTCTTCACCAATTTTATTACAACTGAGCGAACGAAGAGCTCTCAAATCGTAAAACGCATCACAAAAAGTATGAACTCTGCCTCAGAAGAGGATTTAAGTTTTATTTTTGACATTGTTAATCCGATCTACGAGGATAATAAAGATCAAATACACGGAATGTCTATCGAGGACAGTACCGGTTTAATTGCTTATACCCCGAAGATTATGGAAGAATTCGGACGCCAATTTAGGCGTCCGTCTGACAGCGAAAAGATCGAACGTGGACTTTATAAGTATTTCTTGAACGAGACGCCGGTTTATGAGTTCGAAAACAGAATTGTCCTCGAGAGCACGGGGACTGTTTTTGGAAAATCGCACATCGTTGTTTCCGCTGAAGAACCGATACAAGAAATTCAAGCAATACGCGTCAAAGATCTAAAATTGGCGATACTCATTTTAGGGGCAACCTACCTTGGCGTCGCTATCCTGATTTATCTCGTCATGAACCCATTACGAAAACTCTCCTCGTGGATAAAGGATTTGGGGCATGGTGGGATCGACGACGAAATCGACATCGACGCATCCAGCGAGATCGGAGAAATCGCTCAGGCCTTCAGCGATATCACACATAAGTTCCGGGAATCGCAGAAGAGTTTAGTTGACCAGGAGCGCATTCAAAAAGAAATGCAAGTGGCTCAGGAAATCCAGCAAACTCTGTTGCCGATGGAGTTCCCCGAGATCGAGGGTTATGAAATCGCCTCATACTATGAAGCCGCCAAGGAAGTCGGCGGTGATTATTATGATTTCGTCGAGGTGGATAAAGACACTTTAGGTATTGCCATTGCCGATGTTTCCGGAAAGGGTGTTCCCGGCTCTTTAGTCATGACGATGATCCGCACCGCCTTGCGAACCGAAGCGAGAGGAGAAAAAGACGCTGCCGAGGTGCTGGCTCGTGTTAATGCTTTCGTCAAGAACGACATTAAAAAAGGTATGTTCGTCACCGTTTTTTATCTGATCATCGATTCAAAAAACCGCAGATTGAATTATGCCAGCGCCGGTCACAATCCGATGATATTGTATCGCGGCAGTAAAAAAAACACCTATTACTTGAATCCGAAAGGCTTTCCCATCGGGATACAACTGCCGGAAAAAGATTTGTTTAGAAGGTCTATTATATCGGAAACCATTCAATTAACCAAAGATGATATTTTACTGATCTATACCGACGGAATTACCGAGGCCATGAATCCGAGCCGCGACCTGTTCGGTGAGGAGCGCTTATTAAAGGTTTTGCGCGATTTTGGAAATCTTCCCGCAGATGATTTTGTCGAGAAATTAAAAATCTCTATTGACTCGTTTACGCGGGGTACCCCTCAATATGACGACATCAGTTTTGTGGCAATCAAGGAGAAATCCACGAAAGAGGAAGATGAGCTGCGGCGTGCGAAAGAGGTGCAGCAACTGATTTCCAGCGGCATGAGTATTCGGGAGGCGTGCGAAACCGTTAATTTGACCACGTATGCTTATTATAACAAATATAAGCGTATTTTTGAGGAAGAGGGCATCGACGCGTTTGAAATCGATGAGGATGTTTCTGTTGAGGCGAAGTATTTAAGCATCGAAGAAAAAACAAAGATATTCGATATCATTGCGAATCATCCTGAGTTTGGTGCAAGTCGTATCAGTACCGAGCTCAACACCGAAAAATACAGCTTCACGAAAATCAGCGAGAGTAAGATTTATGATGAGCTGGTTCGAAACCGATTGAATACGCGCCCCTTACGCGAGAGTTTTGTCGATCGCGGTAAAAGGAACAAGCGCCGACTGAAACCCCCAGGCACTCCGATGTTGACGCTCGATGGCCAGTTGATCATCGAGAGAAAAGATGAGATAGATTATTCATTAGATAAACGTCCCGTGAAGGAAACTCCTCCTGCAGAATCCCGGCCGGCTGATTTGCATGAGGCAATACCGGAGACGGACAGAGAACCCGAAGTTGTCTCTGTATTCGATTCTTATGACGCCGACTCGTCCGAATCTGTCGACGAGCTTACACCGGCTCCGTTTGATGAAACCGATATCGAGGCGGATTCATTAATTGACGAGCCTATCGACGAGGTTCTGTCTAAAGAGAGCCAGGAGCAAGATGCGGGTTTTGATGCCGTCTTTCCCGAAGAGAACTCTACAGATTTTGATGACCTAACCGATTTACAAAACATAGGAGCGGATCAAGAACAAGCTTTCGATGAGATATTGGACAACGACTCAGCTATGAATGGATCGGAACCAGACCAGACCGATTTACATTTCAAAAATTTAACCGGTATGGACAAAGAAATCGAACAAACCGAAGACTTTTCGTTTGAAGATCTCTTTGAGGCGACCACGGACCTTCGCAATGACGATTTTGAGGACGAATTTCTCGAACAGGAAGAAGTTGAAAGTTTTGACTCTCTAGGTGAATATGAGGGAACGTTACTTGATGTTAATGAGGAGCCCGAGAGCAATCTAAATAGTGAAGTCTTTGAAGTCGATCCGTCGGCAAAGAAATCCGGGGAAGATTTTCATGCAGCTTCGATTGATGAACTTCTCTCAGATGAAACGGAATCTCTCAGCTTCGGTGAAGAAACGGGCATCAACGTTGAAGACGCTTCTAAGAAAGTTAATGAATCCGTCTCCGAACCGCCAGGTGAGGATCAAAATTCTTTTGCCGATCTCATTCAAGCGATTGACGACGAAATTGTTTATGTAACAGATAATCTTGATGAAAATCAAAGTACGAATCACACAGAAAGCAAACCTTCTGGAAGCGGCGCCTACCCTGAAACAGAATCGCGTGTTATTGAAAAGCAGGCGGACCCAAACGGCGCCAAGCAAGAGTCTCAGATTTCAAGAAGCGATTTAGATGACAGAGAAAAACAACTTATTAAAGGAATCCGATATTACAAAGGCAGGAACTACAACGAGGCTATTCGAGAATTCAAAGAAGTGATCGCTCGTTATCCGGATTATAAGGAGGCCCACAGCATTTTAGGCAATGCTTACTTTCGAAATAAAATGTACGATGACGCTTCAATAGCGTATTCGCGTGTCAAGGAGCTGGATGCAAATGACATCACGGCTTATGAGAATATGGGCGTGATTTATGCAAACCGCGGTCAATATCGATTGGCCGTTTCCGAGTGGAAAAACGTGCTTGAATTATGCCCAGACCGGACAGATATAGAGGACAAAATCAAAAAGGCTTTGTTGATGATTTGAGTCCGACGCTTATTTTTATTGACTTTTAGTTCATTTACAGTTATATTCACAGTTTGTTTTTTTATTAATAGATATATCAATTGAGGAGTAATCCATGGAAGGCATACAGGTGTCTGTAGAAAAAGCGGGTTCTCAACAGCACATTTCAATAATCAAGGTCGGGGGCTATATCGATACAACGACTTCTGCAGAACTTGAGCACGCGCTGTCTTCGATATTAAAAGCGAACCGTTATAGCATTATTATTGATTTAGGAAATGTTGATTACATCAGCAGCGCCGGCTGGGGAATATTTATCAGCGAAATCAAGGGCATCCGTGAGAAAAAAGGCGACCTCAAGCTGGTACGGATGATTCCTGATGTTTTTGAAGTTTTCGAGTTGTTGGAGTTTCACTATATTTTGAAAGCCTTCGACACGTTAGAAGAAGCGATTTCGGATTTTGATCATGAGCAGCCGGAGTCGGTGCCCTTTCAACCGTCAGCGAAAGAAGAGTCGCAACTGCAGGATGAAAGCTTTCAACCGGTGTCGCAATCTGAGCCAGAAGCCCAGGTTATTGAAAGCACCGGTTACAGTTTGCCGGCAGAACCTGAATTAGAAACGATCGAGGAAAAACTAAGACGTATCGTCATCGAAAATCCGGATTCCGGCATGTTTCAAATCATCAAGACACTCAATACGCCCCGGTTTGGAAATATAAAATTGGGCTGGTTTGAAATGCGAAAATATTTAAAGCAACTTAATCTGGATTCGAAGAGGAAAAGATTGGCCTATTTTAAGGTTCACAGTTTTGGGAAATTAACCGGTTAGTTTCTCGATCTTGTTTTCTTTACCAGCCAGTTTAATCAAAAGCTCTGACTCCCTACTCTGCTGCAAATTTTAACATCTCATATAGAGTAAAACCCATTGTTTCGTCCTCATGTTTGTTGATCGCGCAAAGATACGCGTCAAATCCGGCGCTGGCGGTAGTGGCTGCCTCAGTTTCAGGCGGGAGAAATACGTACCGAAAGGCGGGCCTGACGGCGGCGATGGCGGTAAGGGCGGCGATATTTTGCTTGTCGCCGATTCGTCTCTGACCACGCTATTAGATTTTAATCGCCGTCCTCACTATCGAGCGGAGCGAGCCCAGCATGGCCGGGGTGCGAAGAAGCACGGAAAAAACGGAAAAGACTTGATTTTGAAGGTGCCGGTCGGCACGGTTGTCAAAGACGCCCAGTCCGGGGATATTCTTGGCGACCTGGTTTATAACGGTCAAACTTTGATGGTCGCGAAGGGCGGACGCGGCGGGCGCGGCAACGCCCGTTTTGTGAGCTCCACAAATCAGGCGCCTCGTCACTGGGAGCCTGGTGAGTATGGCGAAGAAAGGGACATCGAGCTGGAGCTTAAACTCATCGCCGACGTCGGCTTGGTTGGTCACCCCAATGCCGGAAAATCGACTTTGTTGTCTCATATATCGGCTGCGACTCCTAAAATAGCCGACTATCCGTTTACTACTATCAAGCCCGGTTTAGGCGTTGTGAAATACAGAGATGTCGGTAGTTTCGTGGTTGCCGATATCCCGGGCCTCATCGAAGGCGCCCATACCGGAAAAGGCCTGGGCTTTGAATTTCTCCGCCACATCGAGAGAACCCGTCTTCTCATTATCCTGATAGATTGCAGCAGTGACGATCCTGTTGACGATTATCAAACGCTCATGAAAGAAATGAGCCAATACAATCTTGAATTGCAGTGCCGAAAACAAATTATTGTTTTATCAAAGGCTGATCTAGGTTCGGAGGGAAACTTTAAGACGTTTGAAAAATATATGAAGCAACGGATACTCAAAATTTCAAGCGTCACCGGATTGGGATTAATGACTTTGAAAGATTTAGTATGGCAAGAGTTACAAAAGCTAAGAAAAAATGAGCCGTTCGAACGTTAATCACGAAATTCTCTTACGCTTGAGTGTGATTCCGGGAATCGGCCCGACGAAGATACGCGCCTTAATTGCGCGTTACGGTTTTTCAAAGACGCTTTTCACGGCCTCAGTATCCGAATTATCCCAAGTCGTGGGCCGAAGAACAGCGGAAAAATTTAAAGAGTTTGATGGCAGAGATTTTGCGGAAGACCAGTTGCAGAAAAGTGAAAAGGAAGGCGTACAGATCGTCTCTTTTTGGGATAAGGAGTATCCAAGCCGTTTAAAACAGATTTACGATCCCCCGCCTTATATTTTTCTCAAAGGGAGTATCACGACGGAGGACAGTTTTGCCATCGGGGTCGTTGGAACGCGCAAGCCGAGTGATTACGGGCGTATGACTACCGAGAAGTTGACTTCTGAGTTAGGGCGAAAAGGGTTCACGATCGTCAGCGGTTTAGCTTTTGGCGTCGATACTATCGCACACCAGACAGCGCTGAAATCGGGTGCTCGCACACTGGCGGTCTTCGGTTCCGGGGTGGACGTTATTTATCCTCATACAAACAAAAGATTGGCGAAGGAAATCACAGAAAACGGGGCGCTGATTTCTGAATTCGCCTTGGGGACGCAACCGGACCGCAACAACTTCCCGCAGCGGAATCGAATCATCAGTGGATTGAGCTTAGGCACGCTCGTGATTGAGGCTGGTCAGAAAAGCGGAGCGCTCATTACCGCTGAGCAAGCGGTGGAACAAAACCGGGAAGTGTTTGCCGTACCCGGAAACATTAGTAACCCCAAAAGTTACGGTACCAACGATTTAATTAAGCAAGGCGCAAAGCTTGTGACTTCAAGCGATGATATCATTGAAGAATTACGACCCCGCATCGAGAGTTTCCTGCAGAAGGCTGAAATCTCTGTCGACATCTCCGAATTGAACGCCGAGGAGAAAAAGATGATCGACCTTCTCGATCATCAGCCCCGTCACATCGACGTCATCGCAAAACAGATCGAGGAGACCACTGCAAAGGCTTTATCCGTTCTCCTGTCTTTGGAGCTGAAAGGTTTGGTTAAGCAATTCCCCGGGACACAATTTATAAAGCTGTGAACCTACCGGGGGTGAATTCCTGCTTGGCTCGGCGGGGACGCCTTCGCGAAGATGTTTTTAAATCGCGATTTTTCGGGGTTTCGTTCAGACACGAATCTAAGCGCAAAAAGCCGTTGACTTATTGAGCAAATATTGCTATATTGGTCAGTTTTTTCAGATGGAGGGCTAGTCCTAACTGGTAAGGCAGCGGTCTTGAAAACCGCCGGGCGCAAGTCCTTGGGGGTTCGAATCCCTCGCCCTCCGCTGATGCTCGACAATTTTGACATGCCGACTTTGTTATCAAGTTGTGCTTGTTCCGGAATTATTCAAGCAAACGGAGAGGTGGCCGAGTGGTTGAAGGCAGCGGCCTGCTAAGCCGTTGTAGGCGTTCCGTCTACCCTGGGTTCGAATCCCAGCCTCTCCGCTTTTTTGTTGGCCACAAGCGTTTTAAAAGAAAAGTTTGAACACTCAGGGAACCTCAAAGATCCGCGTTCGTTTTGCCCCTAGCCCCACCGGCTATTTGCATGTTGGCGGTGCGCGTACAGCTATTTTCAACTGGCTCTTCTCCAAAAAACATCAAGGCGATTTCCTCTTGCGGATTGAAGACACGGATCGAGCACGGTCCGGCGAAGCCATGGTGGAGGCGATTTTTGCCGGTTTAAAATGGTTGGGTTTGGATTGGAATGAGGAGCCGGTTTTTCAATCTCAACGCGCCAGTCTTTATCAAAGTTATGCCGAGAAACTGCTTGTGACAAAGAAGGCCTTCAAATGCTTCTGTTCCCAAGACAAGCTGAGGGAGGGCAGAGAGAGCGCGGCAAAAGAGAAAAAGACTTTTCAATACGATGGCGCCTGCCGTGATTTGAGTCAAACTGAATTGGAGTCCTTGCAAAACAACAGAGCCCCTTATGTCATCCGTTTGAAAGTGCAGAAAGGGTATACTGAATTTCATGACAGTGTCTTCGGCGATATAAAAATTTCCCATACTCAGATCGATGATTTCATCCTCTTGCGTTCTAACGGCATGCCCACGTATCATTTCGCGGTGGTTGTCGATGATCACGAAATGCAGATTAGCCATGTGATTCGCGGCGATGACCATCTGTCCAATACGCCAAAACATATTTTGCTTTATCAGGCTTTGGACTGGCCTGCCCCACAATTTGTCCATTTGCCTCTCATTTTAGGACGGGATCAACAACGACTCAGTAAGCGTCACGGCGCTACGGCGATTGGGGAGTACGAAAAGGCCGGCTATCTTCCGGAAGCGATGCTCAATTTCCTCGCCCTGCTGGGATGGTCTTCCGGCGACGATCGCGAACTCTTTTCTCGTGAGCAGCTCATTTCTGAATTTGATTTGTCCGGCGTGATGAAAAAAAGCGCTGTTTTCGATGAGCGCAAGCTTCAGTGGATGAACAGTCAGTACCTGATGCAAATGGATAACGAGTCGCTCTTGGATCGTGTTTTACCCGGCCTGGTTCGCGCCAATATTCTTGCCTCAGAGCTCGCAGAGGGAGACAGGGAGTATCTCTTGAAAATTGTACGTCTTCTCAAGCCGCGCTTAAAACTCCTGTCGGATTTTACGGAAATGGCGCGATATTTTTTTGAAGATCCCTTATCTTACGATGAAAAAGCGGTGCGAAAACACTGGAGGCACCCGGACCTGGTTTTGCATTTACATCGTTTGAGCGATGCTCTCTCTGCGGTGCAGCCGTTTACAGGCGACGCGATTGAAACAACCGTGCGAACGCTGGCTGAAAAATTTGGACTCAGCGCCGCAAAACTGATTCACCCAATGCGTGTGGCCTTGACAGGAGTAGCTGCCAGCCCCGGACTTTTTGAAGTCATGGAGATATTGGAACAAGAAACCGTATTACGTCGTTTACGAAAAGCTATCACATATATCCGGAACAAAGCAGCAGACGGTACGAAGAAGGGGATTGGAGTTTTGGACTGATGGATGTTTGTAAGTTGATTCTGATTTAGAATACTGGGGTGTCGTCCAACGGCAGGACACGCGACTCTGGATCGTGTAATCGGGGTTCGAATCCCTGCACCCCAGCAACCATGCGCTCGTAGCTCAACTGGACAGAGCATCTGACTTCGGATCAGAGGGTTGAGGGTTCGAATCCTTCCGGGCGTACTCATGACGTGACACGGGCCCAAATCAAATTCTATCGCTTGGATGGTTTGGGCCATTGTTGTTGAACTCCCAGGGTTACTTAAGTCTCGAGTAATTGAATAATATACTTTTCCAAATCCATGTCTTTGCCTGCCAGATCCGTTTCTTTGAATCGATTCGCTTCCAAATCCGCGATGATTTCGCCATTTTTAAGAACCAAATAACGATCACAAATTTTTTCTATGACTTCTAAGACATGGGACGAAAGTATGATTGTTCTGCCACCCGCAACAAGATCTTGAAGAACGTGTTTGATCTTGAACGCACTTTCAAGATCAATCCCATTCAAAGCCTCATCTAAGAATATGATCTTTGGATTGCCAAGTAGAGATCCGGCAATAGCCAATTTCTTTCGCATGCCCATCGAAAGCTCAGCCGTGAGTTTTCGCCTTTCTTCGTCAAGACAAACGGATTCTAGGACTGCTGATGTCTGGGCTGCGATTTCGAGCTTGGGAACATCTTGACTCTGGCCACGAAATGTAGAAAATCTTCCACACTTAAGTACGGGTAGGAAAATGGATTTTCATGGACGTATCCGACTTTTTGCTTGAATTCGATGTTGCTTTGGTAGATATTTCGATTTTCGAAAAGAATTCTCCCTCTTTTTGGTTTGAATTGACCCGAAAGGGACCGCAACAGCGTGGTTTTACCCGCCCCGTTGGGACCGATCAATCCGATGAATGATCTCGAATAGATTTTGGTGGAAAGGTTGGCAATGATGGGGTTACGACCGTAGGTGAGTTCGATACTCTCAACTTCCATGATGGCCTTCGTTTTGGATTCCATGGGTTGGACCGAAGTTTCGGATTTCGGTTTTAGATATTCGGATTTCTTTTTCGCGACCATGTCTGTTAAAAGGCGTAGAATCTTATCCTGCGAAGGTGAAAAAACTGGATTCACTCCCGGAAAAAGGTGAAATGGGTTTGAGATTTGGATCCATGACGATCTGAATTGGGTAGCCCTTTTCGCTGCGCATAGAAACGCTACATTTTTCATTTGCCATTTCCGAAAAAGCAGTCGAGCAAGAGAAAGAATGGAGTAGCTGCCTATGACCAAAAGACCAAGGGTTATCCAAACTGATAACCCGAGGCCAGTGACGGTTGGATGATAAAGGACAATTGGAGCACGGAATACCCAAATATCAGGAACGCTATTATCATAGGGTTGTTTCTACGCGGGTAAACGTACTTCCTGGATTTTTTTCTTCTTAGGACGACAAGAAAGTGCAAAGCGGTATTTGAAATGACAAACAAGAAAAAGGAAAAAATAGCCCAAATGGCCAACCGGCTTAAATGAGAAATCGGTGCGAGGGGAAGCAGACCTAGATAAAGAAAACTCACGAAGCCAGGAACCCATGCATAGCGAAGCAGATCCTGATAGATGAAGCGGTCACAGATCCTCTCGGCGCTCATGGGCAAGCTATTGAGGAATTGATACTCAGCGATCCGCGAAGGCGAGTGTTTGAAAGATGAGGTATACCAGGCAATAAACAAGCCTATCATAACCCAAAAAGGTTCTTTGAAAAAGGTGGCTAGGAATCGTTCCGAATCGGGCCGCTCAAAAAGTTTAGCGCCAAAGCACCCAAACCAAAACGCGGTTGCCAACGTCAGCGCCAAAGTCATTGCAACTCCCAATTTAGGCGACGGTTGCAAAGATTTTGGCAACCACTCTATCGTGTTGTGGATAAGCTTTTGCATTTTTTTGCACAACGTGCTTTTACTAAAATCAGATACGTGGCAATCCGTTAAATCCGCGTTCCCTTGATTTTAGGAAAATAGCGGACTTTCAGCTATCTTTACCTGCAGCTTGACCTCTGTCCCCTTGCCAGGAGAGGAGCGTACCTTGACCTTCCCACCGAGATCTTCTGTCCTAAGCATCATGTTTTTCAGTCCATTTCCGCCGTGTGATGTATCTGGATCGAAACCGAGGCCGTTATCTGCGATCTGCATGTCCAAGGCGTGCTTGGCGTTGCGAATGGCAAAGGATATGTTAACGTGAGTTGCTTGCGAGTGTTTGACAATATTTTGCAGGCTCTCCTTGTAAATCAAAAATAGATTTCGTCGAAAATTCAAATCTGTTTCGAAACCGACCTCCTTGTCGGGCGCGCGGAAAGAGAAGTCGATCTCGTGCAGCATGAAGTTGGCGGTTTCGCGCATTTTGACGAAGAGTTTGTCCAGACTATCGTTGACCGGATTCACAAACCAGACGATATCCCGCATGGCATGGGCTGTATCCTGGGCCACCTGGTGAACGGAATGCAGCCGCTTTCTGTCTTTCTCATCAATTTTCGTTTTTCTCTCTAGCATGTGAGTAATCATGGCGATGCTGCTGAGATTGCTGCCGATTTCGTCATGTAGATCGCTTGCTATTCGGGTACGCATTTGCTCTTTCTCCTTCTCTTTTTCGGCTTCGGCGGCTTCGGCCCGCAGGGTGGCTTCTCTTAAGTTGGCGCGTTCTTTTTCTCTTTGTAAGGCCTCCTCTGCCTTACGCTGATATCGTTTCACCTGAAGTTTTATGAACCCGATCAAACAGAAAATAAAAGTGATAAAATAGGCCGTATAAGCCCACCAGGTTCGGTACCACGGCGGCAAGATAGTAAACTCGAAAACGTCTTCCCGGCCAAGATGTCCATAAATATTTCTGGCGCGCACCCGGAATCGATAGTCGTTTTCTGGCAAGTTGGTATAATCCTTTTTGACTTCCCAGGTCCAGGCAGACCAATCCGGTCTATAGCCCTCCAACATATATTGGTATTGGTTCTGAGTCGTTTCATCATAAGAAGTTGCTGCAAATTCAAACCGCATGGCGTTGTTGGTATAGCTCAATGACACCCCCCTTGATCCCCCCTCGAGGGGGGAATGAAAAGGGGGTGTCCCCTCGGGGGGGGATTTAAAGGGGAGCGTCCCATCCTGAGAAGGGAAATAGGGGGGTGCGCCGCCGAAAATAACCGAATCCCCGTTCACGGTCACACGCCTGATGACGGCGTGAAAATCCTGTGGGTAATCCTTGATAATCGTTGGGTCATATCTGGCCAGGCCTTCGGTGCCCCCCATCCAAACGACGCCATTTTCTTCCGGATAGATAGCAAAGACGATGCCGACATCGGCGATGCGCTGGAAAGGTGCGGGCTCCCAGGCAAAGGACCCGTCCGGTTGCGGCGCAGCGTAGCCGATCATCCTCTGTTTTTCTTTCCGCGAAAAAATCCACACCCGGTTTTGATGGTCCTCGACGATGCGTCCGACATAGCGCACGGTATCGGCAAACACGGCGCCGTAAGTCGAGTCCGGAGGAAAGACCTGGTTCTTTGCATCAAAGGTGCGAATTCCTCTTTCTGTGCCAAAGACTACGCGGTCTGCGATGTTAAACACATTGACTTCCCCAACGGGCAGCTTCTCTTCTTTAAACCTGGTGACGGTTGCCTGAAACCGTCCGTTGTCGGGTGGTTTGGACAGGTCCAATCCTTGCACGCGAAAGGCGCCTTCGACATTCGTTCCCAGCCACAAATCGCCGTTCTCATCCCCAGCGATGGAGCGTATCTCCACAGTAATGCCTTTGACCCGTCCGGCATTTATCCACCGGCCAGATCTTCTCTTCAGGACGGCCAGCCCGTCTGTTAATCCAACAAAGAGGTAATCGGGATCTTGTTCACGACGATAAAACGAGAAGGCCCTAGTTTTGGCAGACTCGATTAACATTGCCTTGTCGCCCTGAATCTCGTACACACCCTCGTCTGTTGCCGCCAGTAACCGGTGGTTGTCTGAAAACAGCGACCAGCTAAACGCCTCGATGCCGGCAACGGGATTAAACGAATTCTGCCCCACCTCGACGGATGTTTTGGTTTCCAAATAATTCACCCCGCGGTGAGTAGCGGCATACAAAATCCCCTGGTGTCTGCAAATCGCTTCCACGCCGCTTTCAAGTCCGGTTTCCGAACCAAAACGGGAAAAGGGGGTGGCTATCTCGACCCGGGCGATGCCGTTCAAGAACGACAGCCACAACGCCCCGTCCTTATCCGTAAAGGAAAATATAACTGTCTGGTCCCGCAAACCGGAGGCCATGTCCAGCTTATGCAGCCACTCTCCTTTCTTGTTGATAATCGCCACACCGCCGCGTATGGTGCCAAAAGCAAAGTCGCCGTTTGCCAGGCGTGTGCCGCTGTAAATCATGTTGGTTTTCAAGAATTCGTCGGCTTCGGTTTTAAACGGCGTGAAGGCCGCGCCATCATACAAAAACAATCCCTGCGAACGGGTACCGACCAGCAGCGTTCGCCCAGCAGAATAAGGAAACATCGTATCCATGCGTTCGATGGCAAACTTCTCGCCTCCGGGAATTAACTCCGGCGCTTCGCCGGCCACGCGCATCAAGCCGACATTTTTCTCGGCGTAATAAAGCGTATCCCGCACGACTTGTGAATAGGTGTGGGCATCGATCGGCCATACTTTGAAAGAATGGTTGGACCAAAGAAATAATTTTTTGACCGTAAAAAAATAGACTCCATACCGCGTGGCATGGACGCGCCAAACATCGGCGAAATCGCGTTCTTCTTCCGGGATGCGATCTGCCAATGAGATGAATCGCATCGATCCCGATGAGTCCGGGGCCAGAAAGCCCAGGCCTTGTTCCGCGCCAACGTAAATCACTCCGGAGCTGTCGGTAGCCAAAGCGATGACCGCTGAATTTTTGTCCGTTGCGATGTGACGCCATGAAACCCCGTCGTACTCCATCACGCCCCAATTATTGCCCACGTAGATTATCCCGCGTTCATCCTGTACGATAGCCCAATTCTGTTGATGTGCGTTATACTCTTTAAAACCGTAATTCCGAATGTAAAACCGTCCGGTTTCGCGGCCGGAGCTCCCCCAAAGAGTGGACGCGATCAGCGAAAACGCCATGAGGATAACGATAAAGCATGCTCTTTTGTTAACATAGCAGCGATACAAAAGGAGCCTCATTTCAATTTCCTTTTTTAGTCTCAGAATCAGAGCACCGTAGAGGAGCTTGGCCGAAAAGTCTATTTTCTTAGCGAGGGTCCCGCCTATTTCTTAGCGAAGGCGTCCCCGCCGAGCGAGTTTACCTTCGACTCTGTGCCCAAAACCCTTGGCGAGACGCCTTCGGGAAGTGATTTTGGAAAGTTTCTTGCTAGGGGCGGAGCATTCGCGGCCACGTAAGTCATTTATCAGCAAGATCGTGCTTGGAATGCTTCGGCCTAACTCAATAAAAGTAAAGGAAAATTTATTGGAATGCAATGCAATTTTAGCAAAGAATGGGATAAAATACCGTAATCTCGGTATTGTCTCTTCAGGCAGAAAAGGCTATAATGAACACAATCATCAATCTCTCTCATCAATCCAGGAGGACGTCATGCTTCGGTTGCTAACTCGTGCTTATTATGCTTCTTTGTTTATTCTTTTTCTAACTTTTCCCAACCTCTCTTTTTCTCAAACTCCAATTACCATCACTTCGGAAAGCCTGCTCAGTAAAATCGACTCACGGCAGGTGTTGCTTTTAGACAGGCGGGGTAGCATTCCGGTCGACCTCGGTTCACCAGGGGCCAACCAAATTTGGGATTTCAGGAGCGCTGTAATTGTTGATACCGTGGTCTCTGTGTTTGAATTCATGCGTCCTGAAGACACTCCGACGCCGGACTTGTTTCCGGGCGCAAACATGGTCCGCAAAATCACGACTACGGAAGCCCCGGGTTCGTCTGTATTCAGCTACTTTGATGTGCAGAACGATTTTTTTCTTGAACTCGGGGACAGCTTGATCGCCTCTATTGCCGATACTCTTTTCATCCGTGTGCAAGCAGAACACGATACTATCGCACCACTGCCAGTCACGTTTAATAACTCGTGGAGAAGTGTGGATGTCGATAGCTCGATAACTATCTCGATCAATCCGGTCACCGGAGATACCACAACGTTGATTTCAGTGAGTGTCGACAGCATCGACAACCTGATTGACGCCTGGGGCACGGTGAAACTACCGCTTGGCGATTTCGAGTGCTTGCGCTTGCGGCAAGACAAAAAGGTGATGAGCAAAACACTTGTGGATGGGATAGTTGTGTCTTCCGGTACCGATACTTTTATTCAATACAACTGGATCTCGCCGGAAGATTACTTGCTTCTTGATATTCAGAGTCAGTTTGGCAACTCCGATCCCGACTTCACTGATGCGCATGGATTTGCGCTCCTTGACACGTTGGGGACCTCGTCACCAACCGGTATTTCTGATGCTCCAATCGGAGTTCCGGCATCCTTTGCCTTAAGCCAGAATTACCCCAATCCGTTCAACCCGGAAACTCTTATAATATTTGACCTGCATCACCAGGGCAGGGCAAGTCTCGAGATTTTCAATATTTTGGGTCAACGCATTCGAGTCCTGTTAGATGGCGACCTGGGCGCCGGCAGCCATCAGTTTCGTTGGAATGGAACTGATGACCTCGGCCGTGTAGTACCGAGCGGACTTTACGTCTACCGCCTGAGTGCGGGCAGCCAATCCGAGTCAAAAAAGATGCTGCTTTTGCAATAGATAATCCATAATTGATTCCTAGTGCGTCTAAGCCGCAAATGTTAAAATGACTTGCTTAGTCGTAGTCCAAATCATGGTGTTATTATCAGCAGTCATTAAGCTTCGCTGTCATTGACAGATGAGGTTTTTTGCTGCTGTCTAAAATGACGCCAAAGGCAAATGACCTAACGACTTAATGACGGGTCGTGTCATTCGCTTCGCGTCATTCAACCACAATGACAATGACAGTTTTTTAGACAGCCCCACGTTTTGTGGTCCCGAACAAAAAGGTTGATCTTTTGTCGTTGAGTACTAACTTCCAAAACAGGATCGTTGCAGAGATACTTTTGTCTAAAACTTTTGGCATTACAGACCTAAGAAATGGAGAAAAACCTCATGAATGGCATAACAAGACTCTTCCTCGCGGCATTGGTGGCGGGCGTATTTGCTTTTGGCTTGAATCCCGGACACGCGTTTTCCCAGGAAACAATGCAATTAACCGGCACTGAGAAAGTAACCCACCTCGGAACCTATCTTTATTCTGAACAAAAATTCTCTACGCAGACAAAATCGCACCAGCAGCAGGAAACCATTTTCGATAACACCAACCAAACCGGTGGCTTCTTGCCGCCGAACCAGGTGGGCAAGACGCCGCCGGTGGAGTTTCTCGATTGGGGCCAGTCCAACGGCGGTACCATCGACGGGTTTCAGATCGGCTATGCCACTTCTGATACCGGACAGATCAGCCTGAAAATGAAATTTTACCACGGCACAGACGACGCCGGCAATGGCGCCGAAATCGCCAGCTTCGAGCTGACCGGGCTGCCGGGTTCAACTACCGGGGCGATAGAAATTATTACCTATGATGTGGATATTTCTGACAGTACCTTTACGCTGCCGCCTGGCAAGTTCGGCTACGGCTACGTCATCAACGACAGCCTGACCGGGCCGCTCACCGCCGACGGCGGCACCGGCATCACCGATTTCTACCGCCTGCCGCCTTCCTTGACGAATATGCAGATCGCCGCCTTCTTTGCCCAGTTTTATATGCAGTTATACGGCGCCCTGCTGCCTTTTTATATTGTCAACAATACCGGGGGAAACGGCGACGGCACTTTTCTCAACCCGTTCAATAATCTGTCGGATGCCGAACGTGCGGCTGTGATCGGCGCCGCTATTTTTATCTATGCGGGCAACGGGGAGTACAATGGCGGCTTTGCCATGAAGGATGGGCAAAGGTTGCTCGGTGAAGGCGTCGGTCTGACGTATGGCGGGCAGGTGGTGGTGCCGCCCGGAAAGCGGCCGGTTATCACCAACTCCACCGGCAACGGAATAGATTTAGCGAATGATATCTATGTCGCGGGTCTTGATATCGTCGATCCACTGGGCAGCGGTATCTACGGCATTGGCGTGGGCGGTTTTAATTCGTTCGGGGATATTTCGCTCATGGGCGGCCATAACGGTATCTTTGTCGACAAAAGTAGTGGCGTCTTCGAATTTGGCAAGACAAGCATTTCTTACATCGACAGCTTCGCCGTCTGCTTCCGCGATTCCTGTGCAGACGTCACCTTCAAGCGGCTGGATATCGACAGCACCCTCGTCGGCGTTAAACTCGATAGCCTTCACGGTAGGTTCGCCATCACCGGCGATGGTACGCCGGGTTCGGGCGGGAGCATTCAGAATGTCGGGGAGAGTTTTTTCTTTGCTTCTAATGCCGTTCAAATCAATCTGGCGTCGCTCAGTCTGGTCTCGGTTGAGCCGATCGAAATCGGATCTTTTCAAGTTAATAGCTTTTTTGATGTTACCACCACTATCGATTTCGAAGGTTTAGCAGTCGATGTTCCCGGCAGCTCCGGATCGAATTTCTGCAACTCGGCCAACAATTCGCTATCCAAAAATAGCGATTCCCTGGCCGGAGTTGTGTTAACAAACAGCAGCTTCACCGGCGCCGCCGGCGTCAATATTAGCGTGGGCGGTACTGCAGCCGCGGAGATTGAACTCACCGACAATACCATAACCACCACGGCAGACAGCGGCCTCACCGTGCAAACCAGCGATTCGAGTACGGCCCTGGTCACCCTCACAAACAACGACGTTTCCGCGGCTGTCAACGATTTCGTGCTTGCTCAGGACAGCAGCAGCACGTTTCAGTTAGCCGGTTTTGCCGGCGGCGATGCGGCGGCGGTTGCGGCGTTCATTCAGGACAACAACGTCGGCACGCCGACCGTGGCGGTGAGCGGCAGCATCAGCGCGGACCCAACCACTTCGGTTGAAGAATCTGATCCTGCTGTGATTCCGAGTGCCTTTCGTTTGGAGCAGAACTACCCGAATCCGTTCAACCCGACGACTACGATTCAGTTTGACCTGCCGCGGCAATCCGAGGTCACGCTGAGCATTTACAACCTCAACGGTCAATTGGTGCGCACTCTGGTTGCCGGAAAATTCACTGCCGGCAACCACAGCGTGGTCTGGGATGGCCGCGATGCGCGGGCGAGGCAGGTGACGAGTGGTTTGTACGTTACACGCATGCAAGCGGGGGAAGTTGTGCAGCATCACAAGATGCTGTTGATCAAATAAACAGAAGGCGATCTTTTAATAAAAGGTCACCTTCTTAACGTCTCACTTCCAAAGTGCGTGGCACGTCTCAAAGTAACGGAGGACGTTATGAGCAGAAAAAACTGGCATGCCGTCTGGTTGGGGGTTGTTATAAGCATTTCCTTTTTTAGTCGGGATGTCTGGCCCGGTGAAGGCACGCTGAAACCGCCCTGTTCCAGAACGATTTATCTGGCGAAATTCTCACCCGGGACGGTTGTCATTCCGGAGAGCGGAGCCATCGAGGTTCCCATCGGGGTGCTGCCGTTTGTCTCCTGGGATAGCGCGAACGCACAATGCGGTCAGCCCGCGAGCGCCACTCTGGAACTGACGCTGACCTGCACGCCAGACGGTGGCGGCGAGTCGGTAACCATCGGGCCGATCTCTTTTGGCGTGCCCACACCGACCATTCCCGGCGCACAGGCTGTAGGGTCACCGCTCACCTTTCCCATCCCGGAAGGCGTCATTACCGGCACAACCCCGCAAATGTGCCTGGTCAGAGGCACATATACCGTGATTTTTGGAACCGGCTTTGGCGAGGGCGCCATCTCTGGGACCGGCGACGTTCCCATCGTCCTGATTGAACCTACCATTTTAGAAATATCGAGAGCGAGATTAGAAATGTTCGGGCTAACCTTCGATGGCTCAGGTTACAAAACCGCCCGGCGAGGAGATCAGATCACCAACTTTTTTCTGGTCGTGAACAATGATCCCACCGCATCCGTTGAACTTGATTTTACCGTCACGACAAACCAGACAGCCCGGCTTCCCGACGACTTCACGGAAGAAAATGCCGCCGAGAATCTCGTGTACTCCATCGCCTGGCCAAGACCCGGCACCGGTA
>JBHHWX010000017.1:0-27177 GCA_046756745.1 bacterium
TGAGGCGGTTTTTTTCGTCGTACTTTTTTTCGTCATACCTTAGGAATATTTGCCTTTTCAATATCTTATTTGATAAAAACGTCATTGCTGGTTTTGAGCTTTCTATCTTTGGCTTTACTCCGATTAGTCTAACAACTAAGCCGTTGGATAATCTTATTAAATGTGCATCAATAATTCGTTTAACAGTAAAATATTCCTCACGTTTAACCCCCAATCTATTGTCTTCAACACTAATTTTGGAGCCAAATTTAAGTTTGTTGGGGTCCACTTTTTTGTCGAACTTAACAGGGTCTGAAAATATGTAGGGCAGCTTTCTAATTTCCTCTTTCCAAGAAATTACGTTGCTGTGTTGTTCTTTTATGATTATATCGAAATCGTTAAACAAATTGCCGTTCTCAATACTCAATTTATTCTTTATTGCCGGCAGAAAATCTCTATTTATTTCATACCCCACAGAGTTTCTGTTTGAGATGATGGCTGCAAGTGAAGTTGTCCCACTTCCTAAGAAAGGGTCTAGAACGGTTTCTCCGACGAAGGTAAACATTTCGATTGCTCGTTTAGGTAATTCTAATGGAAACATCGCAATATGATTGTCTTGCTTTGCTCCATTAAAATACCAGTGAGCGGAGAAATATTCTTTCCACTTTTCTTTTGGAATTCGAGAGCGTTCTTTAAGAGATTTGTCTGCTAACGGAGTCTGCCCGGGTTTCTTAAATATCAGAATGAATTCATAATCAATCTCAACGATTCCGTTTCTGGGAAACGGGAAGGAGCCCATCACAGTAGCACCGCCGGTTGTGTTCATTGTCGTTTTTTTCTGCCAGATAATTGCACCCATATAATCGAATCCAATAGATTCGCAGAATTTAATGATTTCTGTGCGTATGGGAATGACTTTGTATCTTCCATAATATA
The DNA here is from genome assembly GCA_046756745.1 of bacterium. GTDB lineage: Bacteria > Zhuqueibacterota > Zhuqueibacteria > Oceanimicrobiales > Oceanimicrobiaceae > JBHHWX01. Next base: position 916 of record JBHHWX010000017.1, read on the forward strand.
CTGATCTGGCAAATTGATCGCCAATGTTGATAAGCATTCGACATCCTGGATGTAAAATTCGATTACATTCATTCCAGATTAAGTTCAGATTATTAATATATTCCTCATACGAGTCGTTAAAGCCAATTTGGCCCTCTGAACCGTAATCTTTCAATTGCCAGTATGGGGGCGATGTGACGATTAAATGGACAGAGGAGTTTTTGATCTCGTCCATTTTTCTAGAGTCACCCATAATACATTTATGAATCGTTTTCATTTTAAACTGTGTTGGCTTTTAAAAGTATTAATACAAAATAACATTCTGGATATTGTTTACAAGAAAAAACTCAAAGTACAGCCGTGTCAAAAAGTTGCGCCCGCAGGGCAAGAGCCGTGGATTTTGTTTTGGAGTAAATTGATTACCGGTATACTTCAATCGTCTTGATAACCACGGGTTTTACCGGCTGGTCCATGCGCCGGCGGTCATCTTTGATGGTTTTCACGCCCGCAATCTTATTGACGATTTCCATGCCTTTGGTAACTTTGCCAAAAGCCGTATATTGTCCATCGAGGTTTGGCGCATCGCCGTGCATGATGAAAAATTGGCTCCCTGCCCCGGCTGCGGTATTCCCGACGCGAGCCATCGACAAGATGCCCGCTTTATGGGGTGTGTCGTTAAATTCATGCGGGATCGCCACAAGAGGACCGCCCTGTCCGTCATTGTAAGGGTCCTTGTCTTTTGTGTTAGGGTCGCCGCCCTGGATCATAAATCCCTTGATAATGCGGTGGAATTTGGTGTTGTCGTAAAAACCGCTTTCCGCACGTGTAATGAAGTTAAAGCAGTGGATTGGCGCCTTTTCATTAAAGAAGGACAGCTCAATATCGCCATAATTTGTGACTATCCTCGTTTTTATCCCACTGAGTTTTCCGGCCAAAAATTTCAACCGCTGCTGCGCCGGTCCGGATTGCGCGAGTGTTTTTTGTAAATCGTTGATTTTTTGTTCAAGCTGTAACTTCTCGTTTTTTAATTTCTCATTTTCTGTGGTCAAGCGCTCGGTCTCAGCTTTGTTACATCCAAAAAACAGGACAAGAGCAAGTATGAGTGTGATGTTTTTCAATTTCTTTACTCCTTTTTATGATATTATCTTTAAACGTTTGCGTTTTTTGCAATAAAATATGACACCTTTTCTTTGGAAGATTGTTGTGAGACGTGATACGGCAAACGTGAGACGACCCTCCCCCTACACCATTGTTTACCTTCCTTATTACTTTTCAAGAATATCGATCCGGTTTATCACGTCACCCCGTTGTATTTTTTGTACCACGTCAAAGCCTTGCATAACACGGCCGAAAACCGAATAACCGGCCTGGTCTAAAAACGGCTGCGGCGAGAGTGTGATGTAAAACTGGCTGCCACTGGACATTTTCTCAGGATTGATGGTGTCTTCCATGCGTGCCATGGCGATGGCTCCTTGCTGGTGGGGGAGTGCAATTTCTGCCGGTATTTTGTAGCCCGGACCTCCTCGTCCGCTGCCGGTCGGATCGCCGCCCTGAATGACGAAATTCGGTTCCACGCGATGAAACAACAAGCCATCGTAGAACCCTTGTTGGGATAGAAACACGAAATTATTGGTGTGCAATGGCGCAGTGAGCGCGTCCAATTTGACAATGATGTCGCCTTTGTTCGTGTGAATAGTGGCGATGTAACGCTTGCTTTCATCGATGACTGTTTCGGGCAGGCTGTTGTAATAATTAAGTCTGGCCTCGGGGGCTGTGCCAGTCAACGCACGTTCCGTTTGCGGGTTTTCATTTTTCAATTCTGGTAACTCCTCAGTTTCAGGTTTGTCTCCTTTGCTGCAACTACAGAGACCGATTAAAGCGACCATCGCGATCACTCTTATGTTATTACCGGTGAACTTTTGCATTTTTTTACAAAAAATATGGCATCTTTTCTTTGGATGACTGTTGTGAGACGTGAGACGTGAGACGGCAAACGTGAGACGCCCTTTCCCATCACACCATGTTGAGAGGCACGTTTCACGTCTCACATTTTACGTTTCACGTTTGCCCGTGCGGCTCTGCCGCGCTGGGAATAGTCGTAACATGTTCCCTCGCCTTGTTTGGATTCTGTTAATCGTGCGAAATATAAAAAAGATCGCTCACATTTTCAACAATATTCTATAAATTCACTTGAATAATGACTGCCGACAGATTATATTACGTTGTCATTTTCAATGATCCCTAATTGGAGGGCAACATGACTTTTGTATCAGAATTACCCCCCAAAGAATTGTGGAGACATTTCGATGAAATTCTCACTATTCCACGCGGGTCAAAAAACGAACAAGCGATAAGGGAATACGTCATCGCAGTTGCTGAAAAAAATGGGCGTGATTATCAACAAGACGGCGCTGGAAACGTGGTGGTTCGCAAGCCCGCAACCCCGGGGTGCGAAAACTCTGCTATCACCATTTTACAATCACATTTGGATATGGTGAATGAAAAAAACTCCGGTGTGGAGCACGACTTTACCACGGACCCGATCCGTCCGAGACAAGAAGGCGATTATTTGTATGCCACCGGCACAACGCTCGGTTCGGATAACGGCATTGGCGTCGCCGCGCAACTGGCTTTATTGGAAAGCGTCTCTGTGAAACACGGGCCGTTGGAATTGCTGTTTACCGTTGACGAAGAGACCGGCCTAACCGGCGCGTCCGGTCTGGGCCCGGATTTACTTAAAGGCCGACAACTGATTAACCTGGACACAGAAGACGACTCGCTTTATGTGGGTTGCGCCGGCGGCGCCGGGTTGAACTTGACTCTGCCCCTCTCCCTGCAAGCTGCGTCTTCAGGAGAGTCGGCCCTAGACATCAAACTCTTCGGTTTGCGCGGCGGTCATTCCGGTGTTGATATTCATTTGCAACGCGGAAACGCCGTCAAACTTTTGGCGCGTGCTTTAAACAGCGTGAAAAGGAAGAACAATTTTAAACTGGCTGGTATCACAGGCGGCAACATGCACAACGCCATCCCCAGGGAGGCATTTGCCACCGTACTGGTTGCATCCTCTGAAAATGAGGCCGTTGAAAAAGCGTTGCGCGATTGCGTTCACGCGATCTGTGAAGAATTCAAACCTGCCGAGCCGGACATGCAGCTCTCGATCGTTGCGGGTCCGTCTCCGGAGCAGGTCTTTACCGAGGCGGCGTGTTCACGGGTCCTGGATTTTTTGAATGCATTGCCGCACGGCGTCATTTCCATGAGCTATGACATCCCCGGGCTTGTTGAAACAAGCTCGAATCTGGCGTCGGTGAAAATCAGCGACAGCGCCATGTTGATCCATATCAGTAACCGCAGCTCGGTGGATTCCGCCATTCGCGCGATTCAAGAACGCGTGACGAGTATTGCCTTATTAGCGGGCGCTGACGTGGAAGAAGTCGAGGGGTATCCCGGTTGGAAACCCAATCTGGACTCATATGTTTTAAAAAAAGCCAGGGAGGTTTATCAAGAAAAGCTCGGAAAAGAACCGGAGGTGAAGGCCGTACACGCCGGTTTGGAATGCGGTATCATCGCCGAAAAATATCCGGGGATGGACATGGTGTCGCTCGGACCGCAGATCGAGTTTCCACACTCGCCGGACGAAAGGGTTCATATCGGTTCGGTAGCGGATTTTTATGAATTGCTGACGACAGTTTTGGAGAAGTTGGTCTAACCTGGATGAGTCCTAACGCGGTTCAACCGTACGTGAAAACAACTCAAATCAGTAGAGCACAATGTAATTTCTAATGATGCAATAGGATTATTCAGCTAAGGGCCTTTTCATTATTTTATAACTTTTGAAGGGTCATGTTCATTCTTGCTTTTTTTGTATCCATACATTATATTCAAACATTGTAACATGAACGCACACTTTGATTCTCCCGGTCATTCAGACGTACACTTTCTCAATTAATCCCGGAGCTGAAAAATTATGCTTCCAAAGTCGAAATTAGTCTGGTCTTCTGTTGGTAAAAAAATTATCATGGCGCTCACCGGTTTAGCCATGATAATTTTTTTGTTGGAACATTTGTCCGGAAATTTGCTGCTGCTCAGTAAAGATCCTGACCCTTATAATAAATACGCACACTTTTTGATCAGTTTTGGCTGGGTCATTATCTTGGCGGAATTGGTTTTAGTCGCAATCTTGGCTTTCCATGTTTACTCGGGAATCTCTGTGGCTATTGGCAAAAAGCAGGCGCGTCCGCAGGCCTATCATAAAACGGCGGCAGCGGGCGGCCCGAGTAAGAAAAATCTGGCGTCATCGACCATGATTTATACCGGAGTGGCGCTTTTTATTTTTCTCGTCATTCATTTAAAAACATTTAAATACGGTCCTGGTATCGAGGAAGGGTACGTCGCACAGGTTGAAGTCTCAGGAGAACAGGTGAGGGACTTGCACAAATTAGTGGTCGATGTGTTTCAACATCCCGGCTACGTGATTGGCTATGTGGCTGTCATGCTGTTTTTGGGCTTTCATTTGCGGCATGGCTTTTGGAGCGCATTTCAGTCGCTGGGTGTGAATCACCCCCGTGTCACGCCGCTCATCTATTCCCTCGGTCTTCTTGTCGCTGCCGTATTAGGCGTGGGATTTCTTCTCATCCCGATTTGGATTTACTTTACTGGAGCTTGACGATGAAACTGGACTCAAAAGTGCCTAGCGGCCCGATTGCAGAAAAATGGGATCACCATCGCTTCGACGTCAAACTGGTGAACCCGGCAAACAAACGTAAATATACCATCATTGTCGTGGGAACCGGACTTGCCGGTGGTTCGGCCGCGGCTTCGCTGGCGGAATTAGGTTATCAGGTGATCAATCTCTGTATTCAGGATTCGCCCAGAAGAGCCCACAGCATTGCGGCGCAAGGCGGCATTAATGCCGCGAAAAATTACCCCAACGATGGAGACAGTATTTGGCGATTGTTCTACGATACCGTCAAAGGCGGCGATTACCGTTCTCGTGAAGCCAACGTCTATCGCCTGGCGCAAATCAGCAACAATATTATCGATCAGTGCGTGGCGCAGGGTGTGCCGTTCGCAAGGGAGTATGGGGGACTTTTGGATAACCGTTCGTTCGGAGGAGCGCAAGTCTCACGCACGTTTTACGCTCGCGGGCAGACGGGACAGCAGTTGCTCCTCGGGGCCTACAGTTCGCTGATGCGGCAAGTTGAATTAGGAAAGGTCGAGCTCCACACCCGCCACGAAATGCTCGACCTGGTGTTAAAAGATGGGCGGGCGGCCGGCATTGTGACGCGCAACTTGGTTACCGGAGAAATGAAATCCTTCTCCGGAGATGCTGTGGTTTTGGCCACGGGCGGATATGGCAATGTTTACTATCTTTCTACGAATGCGAAAAATTCAAATGTCACAGCGGCCTGGCGCTGCTACAAACGCGGGGCTCTGTTTGCCAATCCTTGTTATACCCAAATTCATCCCACGTGCATTCCCGTTTCCGGCGACTATCAGTCGAAGCTCACCTTGATGAGTGAAAGTCTGCGCAACGATGGCCGGGTCTGGGTGCCGAAATCCAAAGGTGACAAGCGACCCCCGAATGAAATCCCGGAAGAAGAACGCGATTACTACTTAGAGAGAAAATACCCGAGTTTCGGCAATCTCGTCCCGCGCGATGTCGCCTCCCGCAACGCCAAAGCCGTGAGCGACGAAGGCCGCGGCGTTGGGGATACGGGTTTGGCGGTATTTCTGGACTTTGCAGACGCGATCGCGAGGATGGGGAAGCAAGTCATCGCGGACAAATACGGCAATCTTTTCGATATGTATGAACGCATCACCGGAGAGAATCCATATGAAACGCCTATGCGCATCTATCCGGCGGTGCACTATACTATGGGCGGCCTGTGGGTCGATTACAATTTGATGAGTACGGTACCCGGGCTCTTTGTCCTTGGCGAAGCGAACTTTTCCGATCACGGCGCGAACCGCCTGGGAGCGAGCGCATTGATGCAGGGTTTGGCTGACGGGTATTTTATCATTCCCTATACCATCGGCAATTATCTTACGGGCATCACAGCAAACACAAACTCTACCGAAGACCCGGCGTTCAAGCAGACGGAAGAGGAAGTCCAGGACAAAATTTCAAAATTGCTCTCTATCAAAGGCAAAAAAACGGTCACGGAATTTCATCGTGAGCTGGGACTCCTTATGTGGGACTATATCGGGATGTCGCGCAACGCACAGGGATTACAGAACGCTCTGGAAAGGATTCCTAAATTAAGAGAAGAATATTGGGAAAATGTTCTCATCCCTGACGACCCGAAGAACTTGAATAAAAATTTGGAATTTGCCGGTCGGGTCGCTGACTATTTTGAGCTCGGAGAATTGATGGCCAAAGATGCTTTACAGCGACAGGAGTCCTGCGGAGGTCACTTCCGCGAGGAATATCAAACCCCGGAAGGCGAAGCGAAACGGGACGATGATAACTTCGCCTTTGTCGCCGCTTGGGAACACAAAGGCGTGGATAAAGAACCGGACGTCCACAAAGAAACGCTTGTGTTTGAAAATGTGAAACTGACACAGAGAAGTTATAAGTAATGATTGACCGAAAACTCGTCTAACGTCTGTTATTGCGAGGCGTTTTTTTGCCGAAGCAATCTCCTGCCGAGCCTAAGACGGGGATTGCTTCGCTGAGAAGCGCTCGCAATGACAGCAACAAACTACGTTTCCGGCCAATCACTAAGTAGGAGGTTGGTTAAGCCAATGACGCTAAAACTCATTATCTGGCGACAAAAAAACGCTCAGGCCCAAGGGAAAATGGTTCCCTATTCCCTCGAGAACGTTTCCCCTCATATGTCTTTTCTCGAAATGCTCGATGTCCTCAATGAAAACTTGATTTTGAAAGGGGAAGACCCGGTCGAATTTGATAATGACTGCCGCGAGGGTATCTGCGGTATGTGCAGCCTGGTCATCAACGGAATCGCGCACGGCCCGCAGAAAGGCACTGCCGTTTGCCAGTTACACATGCGTCACTATAAAGACGGCGACACCATTACGATTGAACCCTGGCGCGCGAAAGCTTTTCCCGTGCTCAAAGACCTGGTGGTCGACCGCGGCGCATTTGACCGCATCATGACCGCGGGCGGGTATATCTCCGTAAACGCGGGTGGAGCGCCGGACGCCAATGCCCTTGCCATCGCCAAAGAAATCGCCGATACGGCAATGGATGCAGCAGCCTGCATTGGGTGTGGCGCATGTGTGGCCGCCTGCCCCAATGCATCGGCTTCGCTTTTTACAGCGGCGAAAATTTCTCAATTTGCTCTTTTACCGCAAGGTCAACCCGAGCGGGTACGCCGCGTGATTCGTATGGTTGAACAGATGGATGTAGAAGGCTTCGGAAACTGTTCAAACCATGCAGAATGCGAGGCCGTCTGCCCCAAAGAAATCTCAATCTCCCATATTGCCCGTATGAAACGAGAATATCTGAAAGCGATGCTGAGCTGATAGTGACCTCGCCGTAAATGTCGAAAATTGAAACCTCCTCTCGGTAAACACGTAGGAGAACCTAACATTCCGTTAAGCGTCGTTGTAGAGAAGCGAGCCCTTCTATCGTCGATTCTTTTGTTATTAATTTTAATTTGTCACCATTCAAGTAGATCATGCTCTATGTTTTTGCTTACCACTAAGAGGATGCTTTGAAAGTTGCCACAAAGACTCGAAGACACCAAGATTCACAATGGAAATAGCTTTATAGTAGGAATCGGTGGGATTTCCAATTCTGTGGGCGATCACTCAAATCGCCTTTTGTGTCCCTTTGTGATTTCGAGTCTTGGTGGCTGAGATTTTGAGAACACAAATTTTTCAAACAGAGCACGTTTTCCAGAAAATGACAGCGAAGCGAAATGACAACTGCCTTGAATGACGCCGCAGGCAAATGGCATTACTCGACGGTTTGAGGCGAAGCTTCGTTGGATTGTTATTTTAATTTTAAGGGATACCATAGTTATAAGTAATCGGGAGGGAGATATGGCCCAGGATAAAAAAATCCACCTTTTAGTCGGCACGCACAAAGGTGGGTTTCGCTTCACAAGCAAATTGGATAGGAAAGGTTGGCAGCTTCACGGCCCTTACTTTAAAGGCGCCGACGTTCATTCTATGGTTTTTGACGCCCGGCCTGAGCCGACCATTTTTGCTTGTGTCAACAACGCTTGGTGGGGACCGAAGCTGCATTTCAGCAAAGATCTCGGCGCGAATTGGCAAGAACCCGCAGCCGGCATCCGCTTTGATGAAGAGTCGGATCAGTCGGATCAAAAAATCGAAAAAATTTGGTGTGTGGAGCCAGGGCAAAAAAATGAACCTGGCGTTCTTTACGCCGGAGCAGCCCCGGGCACGCTTTTCAAATCTGAAGATGGTGGGGACCGCTGGTTTGAAATTACGTCCCTTCGCAGCCATCCCACGCGCGAGAAATGGCAGCCCGGAGCCGGCGGCATGATGGTGCACAGCATTTGCCTCCATCCCGAAAATAGCTATAAAATGCACATCGGAGTTTCTGCCGCCGGGCATTTTTACACTGACGATGGCGGCGAAACCTGGGAGCCTCGAAACAAGGGCGTGCTGGCAGACTTTCTGCCGGAGAAATATCCTGAAGTCGGACAATGCGTGCACCACCTGCAGTTGCACCCGGACAAACCGGATGTGCTTTACCAACAAAATCACTGTGGTGTTTATCGCAGCGATAATGGCGGCCGCGACTGGCTCGACCTGTGCGAAGGTCTGCCGTCACGATTTGGTTTTCCCTTGCAGATTCATTCCCACGACCCGGACACGATTTATGTCGTCCCGGAAGAAAGTCCGGACTTTCGCTGTCCGGTTGATGGCGCGTTTGCTGTTTTCCGAAGCCGCAATCGTGGCGAACAGTGGGAGCGCCTGGATAATGGTTTGCCGAATAAAAACGCTTATTTTAATGTGTACCGGCAAGCCATGTGCGCAGACACCTGTGAGCCGTGCGGCATTTATTTGGGGACAAGTACTGGACAAATTTTTTACAGCCGGGACCAGGGCGACTCGTGGGAAATTTTGGCGGATTGTCTGCCTCCGGTGTTCTCACTCGCTTGTGCAGAGCTTGTATAAATCCTAACGCAGCAAAGCCGCAACCAAAATTGATCCGGACATTTATTAGGGCAAATCGTCTAATTCAGTGGAGTAATGGAGCACGGGATTAATGGAGTCAGAGATTACTAAGTTGCAAACCCCGACTGTCCTTTTTGCTATTTTGGGATTATGACTGTCGGGGCAAGAAATTGTTCTATTGTTCTATTGTTGAATTGTTAATCAGGAGCAGCAATAGAACAATGGAACAATCCGTGTTTCATCCGAGTAAATCCGTAGCTGAAAACATTCTTAGTAAGCTACAGTTTTATCCATATTGATCAACATAGAGCCCAAAGTAAGTTGTGAATTTCCCTTCGATTTTTCCTTGATTGCAACAGCAAAATTATATTAGTTACTCGATTTCCTACCAGCCCTATTCGCGTTCGCAATGGACAACAACCATGGTCAAATCGTCGTGCTGTTGCGTCTCTCCGACAAAGGTCTCGATTTCAGCGAACACTTTTTCTCTGATGCGTGCAGCGTCAAAGGACGCCCCGTTGCCCTGCAGGCTGCTTAACAGGCGTTCTTCCCCGAACAATTCTTTTTTGCGGTTCATAGATTCTGTGATTCCATCGGTAAAAAGTAAAAGATTGTCTCCTCTGCCGATTTGTAACACGCATTCCTCCAGATATTGCGAAAACAGATCGCCTGAATCCAAGCCGAGACCGATCCCAGATGGAGTCATCAATTTACATTGACCTAGTGCGGACAAATGTAACAAGGAGTCATGACCGGCGCGAACAAAAGTAAAGGTGCGCCGAGAAACATCGAGAACGCCGTAGATCATGGTCGCGAACACTTTACTATCAAAGCTGTTGAACAGACGTTTGTTCAACACTTCGAGTAACTGTTTTGGGGATTCGTAGACGCTCACCAAAGTCGACATCATGCCTTTGATCTCGGCCATGTAGAAAGAAGCTGAAGTCCCTTTTCCGCTCACGTCTGAGATGACGATTCCTAATTTCTCGCTATCGTCGATTGTGAAGAAATCAAAATAATCCCCCCCGACCTCGAGCGCAGGTATACAAACGCCTTCAAACTTAAATCCGGGGAATACTGGCATCGACACCGGTAAAAGTTTGTTCTGTACCTCGCGCGCAATCTCCAATTCCTTTTTCACACGTTCTTGTTCGCGCAGCTCGTCGTAAAGAAGCGCGTTTTCCAGGGCTATCGCCGCTTGAGCGGCCAAGACGGCTGCAAAATGCAGGTGATTATCATCCAAGTTTTCAGAATCTTTATCCATGACAAATATCAGCAAACCGAAAAGCTGATTTTTGACCGACATCGGAGTGATAATATCATGTGGGAAAACATGCACCGTTTCCAGACATTCTCTGACATGTTGCGGCGCGTTTTTGAAATAAAAGCCGTCTGCACCATCTTCAAGATAATTTTTCGTGGGGTCGTCGAATACCAAGCGTGGATCTTTTCTGGCTGCTCCGTTGCCAGTCACAAATTCATAAAAAACGCCCTCTTGGTCTCTGTCGTGTAAAAAAAGCCTGGCTTTACTGGCGCCGATAGCTTCACTCAATCTGGTCTGTACCAAATGAGCCAATCGTTCCAATTGAAAAGACTGACTCAATTCGCGCCCAAGCTTTTCCAGAATATCGCGTTCACGTAGCCCCTCTGCCATCAGATTAAATGTTTGCGCTAGCTGGCCAATCTCGTCACGATTTTCCACTTTAACTTGTTGCTCGAGATTGCCTTCAGAAATAGAGGCCATCGCTTGACTGAGCCTTTCCAATGGCCGGGTTAAGCGTCGACTCAACAGGGTGGAGATGATGCTATAAAGTACGATCAAGAAGACAGCCGTAGCGATGTTTCGCATGACGCGGGATCTCAGCTCGTCGTTAATTTCTATAAGAGAAAAACCGATGTGAACGCTGCCGAGGACGCGATCCCCGGATTGTATGTTGACCCTTTGAACCCGTAAGTCATCACGGCTTTCTTCGGAAATCAACCCCTTGTCAAGCCGGCGGACCAACTCCTCTTGCGTTCGACGGGTGACCGGTTTTGAGGTTTCCATTTCCACGAGTCCGGTATTTAACGTGTAGGCACGCAACCACTTCCGGTAGTCGAAAACGGCGATGTAGACGACGTCGTCATTGATCGCCATCAGGCGAGAAATATAGTCCTGGTAGCCGCTCCAATTTTGCTGATCGATCAGATTCAGGGTGGCGATGTTCTCAGCAATGCGGCGCATTTGCAGCTCGAAAGCGGTTCGTTGATCGCGCAATTGACGAATTGTGAAGAAATAGGTCACATCCGCCATGATGATGCTCACGAGAAAAATGGACAACAAAATAAGTTTTGAGCGTAGAGTGAACCTCAAGCTCCCACCTCGCAATCGTGTATGTATAATATCAACGTTTTAGGGTACAAGAAAATTGCGAATCCAAAAGAAATTATTTCCGAAAATAATTGAGTTAAATCCCTTTACGTTCCCAACAGTAGAACGTTCCAGAATTATTGAATACAATATGACAAATAGATGAGAGAGAAGCAAGAAAAAAGCAGTTAAGCATTTGTCAATAACACTTGCATTTAGCAAACTATTTAAGTAAAATAATGTCTTTAAGCGTGAGAAGCTTCGGAGTGCAAAACTTTAGTTTTGCACTGTTTCAATGAAAACCGCAACGCTAAAGCGTTGCACTCCAATACGAAAGGCTGAGAGTCTTGTATCTCAGTTCTTTTTCTGCGTCCTTTTTTTCCTCGTCGGTTTGAGGCGGAGCTTCTTTGGATAGTTACGTAAAATGGTATATTAAGATCGCGATATTTAGGAGAACGTCATGCCATTAGAAACTCAGATCTCAGTTTTTTTAAAAAACAAAGTCGGAAACTTGAATGCACTTTGTACAGCCCTATCCGCGGCTCACATCAATATCCGGGCTTTGTCGACAGTGGACGATGTGGATTGGGCAATTGTCGGGTTAATCGTTGATGATATTGAGAAGGCCAGAGAAGTATTAAAAAACCTGGATCACAAGTTTGGCGAAAGTGTTGTGCTCGCAGTCCCAATGGATAATAAACCGGGTGAGATTGCGAGAATCACGAAACTGCTCTCTGATAACAATATCAGTATTGTGCATACCTATCTCACTGCCGAGGGCGCTCGCAGTCTCCTAGTGCTCATGACCACCGATAATAAAAAGGCGTCAGAGTTGCTGGCTTCATAAAACTAATCCGGCGAAGCCCCGCAGAAGTTGCGGGATTTAACAACCGGAACCAAATAGGGAGCAGAAAAACAAAAATTGATTCTTAACGCAGAGGCGCAGAGGTCGCTGAGATGCACAGAATTTTTTTACTCTGCGTTCTCTGCGCTTTTGCGGTAAAATAAATTTTGCTTAATTGCACATGGCATTCCCGACAGCGTTCCTAACCCCTATGACGTCGCATCAAAAAATAATAAATTCCAAACGAGACGCCCGCCGCTGAAAACCAAGCGCCATTAAAAAGAAACTGCAAAGACGGAAGGACTTTCCCCACCAGCGCAAACAGAATGCCGGTGAAAAGGGCAATCAGCGCGTTTTTGTTAAACCCGTTCGAATAGGTGTACTCCCCTTCTGCCTGATAAAGCGCTTGTAGATTGAGCTCGCCTTTGCGGATAATGAGATAGTCGCACACGATCACGCCCACCGCTGCGCCCAAAAGACCGGAATAGCTGATAAGCCAGGTTTGGTACATATCCAGCAACTTCCACGGAAAAATAAAAATTCCGATCATTCCGGCGAGAAACCCACCGAGGCGAAAATTGATTTTTTGTGGTGAAAGATTCGAAAAGCTGTTAGCCGGCGAGACGATGTTGGCCGCGATATTGGTGCTCAAAGTCGCAATCACCAAAACAAACATCGCGACCAAACCCAGGAGCGGGCTCTGATATTCCGCCGTCAGTTTTGCCAGCAAGGTCACCGGATTCCAAATGGCTTCACCGTAAAGTATGAGCGTGGCGCTGGTGACGGCGATCCCGATAAACGCGAAAAGCGGCATGGTGGTGAGCAATCCCAAGCCCTGTCCCAGCATTTGGTCTTTCTGGCGTTTAACGTAACGGGTAAAATCCGGAATGTTCAAAGACAGCGTCGCCCAATAACCCACCATCGCTGTGAGCCAGGGAATGAAGACATTGAATACGAATTTAGAGCGTGATAATTGCGGACGATTTTGTACCAGCTCATCCGATTTGCTGAGAATGGCGCCGAGTCCCCCCACTTTTGACGACGCCCAAAACAATAACACGATCCCCATGATGAGCAAAAACGGCGCGGCGACCGTTTCCATCCACTTGATGGACTCGGCGCCGGCCCAGACGAAGGTCATGTTGATACACCAGAAAATAAAAAAGCCGAGAAATTGCGGCAGGCTGTGGCCCATAAATGTCGCTCCGCCGCCAAGCGTCTGCCACCCCGGCCACAGGATGCGGATGATTTCATGGATGGCCAGACCGCCGATCCAAGTTTGAATGCCGAACCAGCCGCATGCGATAAGAGCGCGCATAATTGAGGGAATATGCGCCCCGGTAATTCCAAAAGACGAGCGCACAAAAGCGGGAAACGGGATACCGTATTTTGTGCCGGCGTGTCCGCTGATGGCTAAAGGAACGAGCACGATGGCATTGCCGAGAATGATGGCCAGCAGACTTTGCCACCAGTTCATCCCGGACTGGATCATACTTGCGGCAAGCATATAGGTGGGAATGCACACACTCATGCCTACCCACAACGAGGCGATGTTCCAGAGGCTCCAGGTGCGGTTTTCCAGCGCCGTTGGGGCGAGATCTTCGTTGATAAGGTGGCTCTGAGGAAGCCCTGCAACCGAACGCATTGAGTGATTTTTTTTAAAACGGGTCAGCAAAAGAGTTCACGACCCGAGCAAATCTGCGACGACCGCTTTTTCATCTCGAAGCTCTCGCAGAGTCACTTGAATTTTCTCCCTGGCAAAATCGCTCCAGTCCAAGTTTTGCACGATGGACCAATTTCCCTGGCCGTCGCTGGTGACAGGAAACGAAAAAAGCAGCCCTTCATCGATGCCGTAGCTGCCATCGGAAGGCACTGCGGCTGAGAACCAATCGCCCTCCGGAGTTTTGCTGAGTACACTTTTGACGTGGGCCAACGCGGCATTCGCCGCCGAAGCTGCCGAAGAGAGTCCGCGCGCGTTGATGACGGCCGCCCCGCGTTTCTGCACGGTTTCAATAAATTCGCCTCGCAGCCAGGAAATATGCCCGATGACTTCCGTGACCGGTTTGCCGTTGATTTTGGCATTTTCTGCGTCCGGGTACTGGGTGGCGCTGTGATTGCCCCAGATGGTCATATTGGTGACTGTTTTGACGGAAACGCCGGCTTTGTTAGCAAGCTGCGCCATGGCGCGGTTCTGATCGAGGCGGGTCATGGCAAAAAAACGATTTCGCGGAATATCGCGGGCGTTGTGCATGGCAATCAGGCAGTTGGTGTTGGCCGGATTTCCGACCACCAAAACCCGGACGTCGTCTGCGGCTTTCGCAGTTAGAGCTTTGCCTTGTCCGACGAAAATGGGCCCGTTATCGCGGATGAGGTCGCCGCGTTCCATGCCTTTGCCGCGCGGCTTGGACCCGACCAACAACGCCCAATTGACGCCGTCAAAGGCGATTTCCGGCCGGTCTGTCACCACGATATTTTCCAAGAGCGGAAACGCGCAGTCCAGCAGCTCCATCACCACGCCTTCCAAAGCCGGCAAGACCGGGGTGATTTCCAACAATTGCAAAGCGATTTTCGTGTCGCAGCCGAAGACTTCGCCCGAAGCCAGCCGAAATAAAAGCGCATAGCCGATCTGCCCGGCGGCGCCGGTCACAGCTACTTTGACAGTTTTTGACATGAGTGGTTTCTCCTTGAATGTCAGGTTGATTCGATGTGAAATGTGTCTATTTCAAAGATAAAAAAAGGCGGGTTATGTGCAAGGAGAATTTTTTAACATTACCATTTCGGAATCTTCTCGGATTGGAGCGTCCAAATCTCAAGCCATTCCAGCAGGCATGTGTAGTCAAGGTCCCTGGGATTATTTCGCCCCATAGCCCTTGGCTGAAAATTCGACGATACATCTTCCAGTAGCTCCATCTTGGATGGGTTGGAGCAAGTCATTATAGAGAATCGCGTGTAGGTTAAACATTACTTCGTTTGTGTCGATAATGTAATAACTTGACCTTGAGAGGCTTGAGCAAGTGGCAAGCCTGGCCCAGGACATCCCGAATCTGAGCACCTCAGTCTTGTTTTTTGGAACGGGGTAATACTTTAACTATTTGGGTACATTGAGGTGGCGGCCACAGCGGCGTACATCTGCTGCCGTTTTTGGTTTCTTCTTCCAGTGCTTTGACCCGAGAGGCTGAGTCCGCGCATACTTGCTCTTCCAATTGTATCAGGTGGTAGTGCTTATATCCTATTCACGACAGAGATAGCCCATCTTGGTACGGCCTCAAAATCGTCGTGGCATTTTGAAAATCTGGTTTTCGATGAATTTCGACTTCCATAGATGCGAAAGATAGGGCTGACGTTCTCAAAGGAGTGAAAGAAAAATGATAGAGTCCCCCCCAAAAGTTCTCACCAGTATTTACTTATCCGGCATATTCACCCTTTTTTCGTGCATGGTTTATGCCCAATCCACAACTGTAGAGGGTCAGATCGCTGGACTGAATGCAAGTGATACCGTACGCGTGTCTTTAGGAAACGATCAGTACTTATCCGATCTGCTTACAAGTGCCGGGCCTTTTCGTTTTGATGACGTACCGCCAGGGCATTACTTCGTAAAGTTGGAGATAGCAGGCTATTCCTTGCCGGATGCGAAGGAAGTTTCCGTGGATTCTCTAGGCAATGTAACAGGAGCGGCTCTCTCATTCCAGGTCTCTCCTCTGCCTGTCGACACAGACCAGTATACCTACCGCTGGGAGCAGGACAACAGCCGGGGGGGAAAGGTAGAGCAAAGCAATGTCTTGGCTCCCCGCATCATTGAATTCCTCAACGAACCAACCCCTGTTCTTGATCTTAGTGCCGCACACGAACTCTTAGAAGACTATAACATTCTGCTTAGTGATGAAGGGATTTCATGGAGTGGTGAGTTTGCAGCTCGACTGCTCGCCACCTTTAAGCAGGTTCCGCTCTTGAAAGCCCGATTAAGCAACAGCAAATGGATACTGACAGATGATTTCCTGGCAAATGATATCGACATTCAGGAGCTAGGGGGAGCACAGTCCGTTAGCATATCCAGTCACGCCTTTGCATATGCACAGCCTCGGAGAATACGCCTAGACGGTATTCAAGGTCGGTTTTACTCCAAGCGTCTGCACCATGCACTCGTCTCCTTTGTTACCCAAGGGGGAGCGGATGAGGATGCCGTTGAGTATATCTTGAACCAACGTTTTGGCGTAAGCATACGAATTTCCGACTATGCAGCGCTTACAGGTGAGGATCCTACCCGTTTTCAAGCTTTTCATCCGAATGAGCTTGTCACGATGATAAATATGTTTGAAGAACTGCCAGAAGGCCTGCATGTCATCCCCGGACTTAACTTTTTGGTACGTCGTGTAGATGGGCAAACTAACCCGACCTATCCTGCCGCCCCGGCCATTGCTTGGACTACGCTCGGCTATATCGAGTTTATGGAAATCGGGTTTCTGTCTGATATTGCACATCTTCAACGGCTCATCTTGCACGAAAAATCCCACTTCATGTGGGCACACCTGTTCAGTGAATCGCTCAGAAACGACTGGATAGACACAGGGGGATGGTACCTCAATCCTGATGACCCGGATGGTTGGTCTACTACGGAACAGACCACGTTTGTCTCTGCCTATGCGCACAAAAAGAATCCAAATGAGGATATGGCAGAGTCCATTTCCTTCTATGTCCTTAATCCAAACAAGCTTTTATCGCGCGCCCCTGATAAGTACAACTTCATTCGGGACTATATCATGCACGGTACCCGGTACGTGGCACGGATCCGTGAAGATCTGACTTTTGAAGTCCTGAACCTGATGCCTGACTATAATTATCCAGGAAAAATTAACAGCATTAATATTCAAGTCGATGGAAAACCCGAAGAAGATAAAGAGGTCACTATTGAAATTGATTTAACCTTGATCGATAAAGCCTTTGATGGCGCCTCTAACGCTTATTTGAGGATAAACAGTGAAATTGGTACGTTCGTGGATCTCTATCTTTATCCTACCGATCAATCCGGCGCCAAATTAAGCGGGCGTATCACGATTCCCAAGTCTGCTAAAGCTGGGTACTGGCGGACGGACCAAATTATCGTTTCAGATCTTGTTGGAAACCAGCGCTTCGAGGGGGTAGACGATTTTGGATGGCTATTGTATATAGATAACCCCCAAGAAGATGTGAACCCGCCTCAATTCGTCCCGAATAGTCTCTCTTATAGCCTTAATGATACCCTTATTCAAGATCGTGATGTACAAAAACTTACGGTATCGTGGGAAGTTGACGAAGACCGGGCGGTAAGAGCTGACCAAGGGGTCTATGCAAGACTTAGAACGTTAAATTCACTCAATTATTCCTTTGAGGCCTATGGACAATTTAACGAATCAACAAAACGCGGAGCCATAGATTTCTTGATCACCGAATATTATCCAACGGGTGTCTATGCCATTTCTGAAGTGATGATGATAGATGCAGCCCTGAATACGACACGGGTCCGATTCTCTGAAGATACCCATGATCAACCTATTGTCTCGATACCCATTCAGACCTCAAATGAAGATGATACCGGGCCTACTTTAAGCCTCAATAATATATATATTTCAGCTGAACCGACCCACCCAGAAGCACCTGATGGCGAAACGCTTGTACGTATTGAATACTATGCAAAAGATGATTTGTCTGGGCTTGGGGTCGTCAATTACAGGCTGTTAGATCCACAGGGCATATCTCATTTTCAATACCACTACCATGAAAACTTTTATAACCTCTTTTTTGAAGGAGACCCCACAGCCTGGACGCGGTATGAGATCAATGTTGTGCTCCCCCAAGGGTCTCCTCCAGGTATTTGGGGGCTCCAAACCATGGAACTTAAAGATAAAGCGGGGAACCGCAGCAGCCATTCATTTGTCGAGATCTTACGTTTCGATGTCGCACAAGAGGGCGAGACCAACGGGACAGCCGAGGCTCCCCTTCGCGTGCAAGCGGAAGCAACCTATACCTCTGAAGGTAAAATCAAGCTGGATTGGCAGCCCATAGAAAGTGATATCCTCAGCCACTATCAAGTATATCGGGACACGACCTCGTTCCCCGCTGAATCAGATTTTCTGTATGCGGATGAGGTGGATACCACCTCATTTCTTGATACAGACCCTGGTGGAGACGGATCATATGTCTACCGTATCACTTGGGTTGATCTGAATGGAAATGAAAGTTCGCCCTCGCTCCTCATTCAGCCCACGGAAAACGTTACTTCAGTAGAATCTGAGTTTGAATCTCCTCGCAACTATAGCCTATTGCCAAACTACCCAAATCCATTTAATCCGACAACTCTCATTAGATATGAGTTGCCTGGTCGAGCTCAAGTTCGCCTTGAGATTTACAACCTGCTCGGCCAGAGGGTTCGAACCCTTGTCAACGTTGAACAGAGTCCGGGTATAAAAATATTAGAGTGGGACGCCACGAATGACTTCGGAAGAAAAGTCACAACCGGAGTTTACTTCATGCGCCTCCAGGCAAGCACAGGGGAGGGTTCACCAACTGTGATAACGAGAAAAATGACACTGCTGAAATAAGGTCATATGTCCCCAAGAGGATATAAGGTTAGGTTTTTTTTAGGCATAGGGAAGAAACAATTAGTGTCTGAACGAAAACGAATTTCTCTTCCCGAAGGCCTCCTGGCCGAGCGACTCATGAATATTGAGAAGTATCCTTTTTTGCAAAATCATTTTCTTAGTTTGACTAAAATTCCCATACCTTAAATTGTAAATATATAAGCCACTGGATACAAGTTGTCCCTTTACGTTTTTTCCATCCCATGTTCGTGAATATTTGCCCGGTGAAAGATTTTCGTCCAATAGCTTTATGACTTCAGCTCCTTTAATATTATAAATTGTCAAAACTGTCCGGCGTTTTTCAGCAAGGCCTAAATTTTTACCAGTTAACCTAAAAACGATGTCTGTAGTTGAGTTAAACGGGTTGGGATGATTTTGACTTAGAAAAAAATCTTCTGGCGTTTGCGTTCCGGAGTGAGGATCCTCGACATGAGTGATAGGATTGAACACGATCTTTTTTAAGGCGCGCCCAAATTCAAGGATATACATACTCCCATCCGAACCCAAAGCTGCGTCAACGGGCTTGCGGAACCCGGAAGCAAAATCTACACTGATCCACCCACCCTTGCCATCCGGCGCGAGATTCCTAATAGGACCACCAAAAAAATCAGCAAAAAAGAATGTGCCCTCGTAGTCCGTTGGGAAGCTAAAATCATTTGGAAAATCTTGTTGTCTATAAGTCAGCAGAGCGATAACAGAAACTGAACCAGGCACATGCGCGTATTCAAAAATTGGAAAGACCGGATCAGGAGGAATCAAATCGGCCTCTGGCCTAAAGAACTCGTGACCTTCGTATCGTGGATACCCGAAGTTCTCGCCACCCACGCTCAAATTTAGCTCCTCAAACATGTTCGTACCCACATCGCCGATAAATAATTGATCCGTTTTAGGATCAATGCTGAATCGAAACGGATTTCTCAGCCCGAACGCAAAAACCTCTCCTCGTTTCCCTTCAGGTTCCGATGGAAAGGTGGGATTATCTGTGGGGATGCTGCCGTCGCGATTGATTCGTAGTATCTTGCCGTGCAAGGTAGTTAAATCCTGTATTAGAGTAGAGTGAGCGTCATCACCGTGACTGATGTAGAGCGTCTTATCGCTGCCAAAGCGCAAGGCCCCGCCATTATGAAACCTTAGAGTGTCTGGCATCTGAATCAGAACTCTCTGTGAGCCCGGATCGATCGACAGGTTATCAGAATTGGGGTCATCAAGGTCGCCCATCAAAGTAAATCTCGAAACGTTATTTGTTGAATCTTTGCGTGTATGGAAAAGATAAACATGATTTGAATCCGGGAAATCAGGGTCGAGTGCAATACCAAGAAGGCCCTGTTCGGAGGAAAAGATCAAATCCGGAACGGTCAGTAATGGCTGCGATGTTAGAATACCATTGGTGATGAGTTTCACGTGCCCGCTTTGATAGTTAATGATCAGAATTCTCTGCTCATCTGGCAGAAGCGCAAATCCAATAGCATCCCCAGCCAGGGAATCGTTTATTTCTATCACCGAAAACCCGTCAGGGACAGTCTGGGAATAGCCTAACTCGCAACAAATGAGTAGGTCAATCAAAACGAATAAAGCTGTGGCAAATGCATAGAACATCCGCAAGAAATCCTCTCCAAGACCGCGTGACTTCTCTTCATACCACATGTAAGCTGTCATGGCATCATCTTCTACTTCGGGGGGGAAACATAACGAGCATGTCATACTCCAGCGTTACCATAAAAAATATACGGTTACATTGACAAAGAAATCTAACCGAAAATATCGAATAATGCAATTACTTTTTCTTCACCATTGCTAAATCATTTCATCCAAATTCTCCTCTAACTAACGTGGACGTGATCGGCGAGAGGTTTAACAGTATCCATCCTACCACAGCCTATTTTCTTTCAAATGATAGCTAGCGAAATTGTTTTGGAGAATGGTTCAATCGTTCCTTGATTTTACTTGCAAACGTTAAGTAATTTTATTACCATACGTGCAAAGTTAACTTTAAATATGGGGGACAAATTTAAGGTATGTTTAACAGAGATGTGACGTTCCCCGAAAGCAATAGCTTCTTTCTTTTTAGCGGCATGGGAACCGGAAATACTTTTTGCCCTGAGAGCGATTTGAAGCCTCACAAGCGCTTTGTATCGACCGTCTTGATCCCGATCATAACCAAACCTATTTGTACCTTTTGTAAGGGGCGGCTAAGCGGGAATTTCTACCCATTGACAACATCCCCAACTACGCCACCCAAATCTACGCTGGCGCAAGCCGCTCACAAAAAGGGCGTGGCGCACCGCGACATCAAGAGCGCCAACATCGAGATAACGGATGAGGAGCAGGTGAAAATCATGGACTTCGAGTTGGCTAAGTTAACAGGCCAGACGATACTCACGAAAAGTGAAGGTTGATGCAAGTTTTGACAACTTACGCGGAGACCCGGGATTTGACAGGGATCTTGAAAAAAATAGGGCTGATAAAATGATCGGCAAAACCATTCTCCATTACAACATCCTCGAAAAGCTCGGCGCAGGCGGCATGGGCGTGGTCTATAAAGCCGAAGACACAAAGCTCAAACGCGATGTCGCCATCAAATTTCTGCCGCGACAGATCGCCGCCAGCGAGGAGGAGCGCGAACGTTTCAAAATCGAGGCGCAGGCGGCAGCGGCGCTCAACCACCCGAACATCGCTCAGGTGTACGCCATCGAAGAGACCGATGACGAGACCTGTGAGGAGCCGGGGACACTGTTCATCGTCATGGAATATATCGAGGGGAGGGAATTGAAATCGATAATCGACACCCCCTTAGTCCCCCCTCGAGGGGGGACTAAGGGGGGGGCCTTGCCCTCGCGGGGGGTATCGAATGACGATGCTTTTGACTACGCCACCCAAATCGCTGAAGGGCTGCAAGCCGCGCATGAAAACGGCGTGGTGCACCGCGATATAAAACCCGCCAATATCATGATAAGCAAGAGTGGGGTTGCAAAGATAACCGATTTCGGTCTGGCGAAGTTAGTGCATGGAAAGATGGTTACCCGCGCAGGTTTCACCTTAGGCACGGTGGCCTACATGTCGCCGGAACAATCGCGTGGCGATCCGATAGACCCCCGCACGGACATTTGGTCGTTAGGGGTCGTTATCTACCAAATGCTGACCGGCGAGATGCCGTTCAAAGGCCACTACGAACAAGCGGTGATTTATTCCCTTTTACATGAAGAGCCGGCTCCGCTGCCTGAGACTAATCCCGAAGTGACGGAGAACGTAGCCGCGATAGTTAATAAAGCCTTGCAAAAAAATCCAGCAGAACGGTACCAAAAGATCGGCGAGCTGCTCGCTGACCTCAAAACGGCTGCGGTCAAATCCGAAACCCCGGCTTCAAAAGAAAAAACGCATCACGCCATTGCCGTGCTGCCCTTTAAGGACTTAAGCCCTGGAAAAGACCAAGACTACTTTTGCGACGGCATCACCGAGGAGCTCATCGATTCACTCTGCAAAATTGGAGGTTGGCGAGTGGTCTCAAGAACATCGGTCTTTGCATTCAAAGGAAAAGAAAAAAACATTCGTGAGATTGGGGAGCAGCTCAATGTCAATCATATTTTGGAAGGGAGCGTGCGCAAAGCCGGCAATCGACTTAGAATCACATCGCAGTTAATAAATGTGCAAGACGGATTTCAGCTTTGGTCGGAAAAATATGACCGTAAGTTCGATGACGTGTTTGCAATCCAGGACGACATCGCCAGCATGATTACAGATAAATTGCAGGCTGGAGTTGGAGAGAAAAGAGAAGAATCCGTTGTTCAACGCCATTCCCAAAACCTCGAAGCGTATAACCTGTATTTACAAGCGCGCTTTCATCTGAACAAACGAACCGAAGAGGGATTGAGAAAAGGTCTGGCTTTTTGCGAGCAGGCCATCGCTTTGGACTCTTATTACGCACTTGCTTACGCAGGACTGGCCGACGGCTTTATCTTGCTCGGGTTCCAGGGCTTCATGCGGCCGCATGAAGCCCTGCCGAAAGCGAAGGCAGCCGCAGAGAAAGCGCTGGCTCTCGATGGCGCTCTAGCGGAAGCCCATACCTCTCTGGGGCCGATCCTCGCTGTCTACGACTATAACTGGCCTGAATCCGAAAAAGCATTCCAGCAGGCGCAGGCACTGAACCAGAACTCAGCCACAGCACACTACTGGTATGCAATTTGGAATTTATTGCCCACAGCACGGTTTGAGCGCTGCTTGGCCGAACTTAAAAAGGCACAGGAGTTGGATCCACTCTCTCTGGTTTTGAATGCGGGCATCGGTTGGCAGTATTATTTTGCCCGAAAAAATGACCTTGCCATAGAAGCTCTGCAAAAAACATTGGAGTTGGATGACAAGTTCATTTTTGCGCACGATATTCTGGGACAAGTATACGAGCAAAAGGGAATGCTCGAGGAAGCGATTGTGGAAATTGAAAAAGCGGTGGCGTTGTCAAAACGACGGACTTTAAGCCTCAGCGCATTAGGGTATACTTTTGCTACTGCGGGCATGATGCAAGAAGCCAAGCGGGTCCTCGAAGAGTTAAAAACGCGCGCAAAAAACGAGTATGTCTCTGCCTATGACGCCGCGTTGGTCCACGCCGGGATGGGGAAAACTCAGCACGCGTTTGCGTTGCTGGAAAAAGCCTATGAAGATCGTACAGGCTGGCTCTGTTTTCTCAACGTCGAGCCCCGCTTCGATAGTTTGCGAAAGGACCCTCGATTTAAAACGCTTCTGAAAAAAGTAGGCTTATCCCCATACTCCATTTCAAAATTCTGAAAGAACTCGGCCGTGCCCGCCTGCTACAGACTTGCATAGCAAAATTCTTGAGTTCATCATGGCTGATTTAATTGGAAAGGGACCTTGACGACATGATAACTATTATCACTATTATCATGTCGATGGCCACGACGGCAACTAAGTCAGTCGCCCGCGAGGGACAGCCGGAACGCGGCCATCTCCTGAGCGTTGCGAACCAGCAGGACGTCGCCGACCAGTACCGGGTGGTTCCAGGTCTTGCCCGCGATCGCCGGGAACCGCGCAAGCTCCATGAACTGGTCGGGCGCCGCCGCGACCAGCGCCAGCTCGCCTTGCTCCGACACCACCAACAGCACGTCCTGATCGGCCAACAGGACGAGCTGGCCGGCGCCGTAGCGCCCGCCCTTCCACTTGCGCGCGCCGTCCTCGAGGTCGATGCACGCGAGAATGCGGCCGTCAAAGCCGAAGGCATGGCCTTTGTGAACCACGAAGTCGTTGAAGTAGGGCTTCAGCCGGTTCGAGGTCCAGCGCTCTTCAGTAGTCCATCCGCCGGGTCCGTGCGCCACCGCGATGCGGCGCATGCCGATCCCCCTCATGATGCCCGATCCGATCAGGATGTCGCCGTCCGCGGTCAGGGCCGGCTGCACGATGCGGCCGCCGGCCGGCCACGAGTGCTCCCAGAGCAGTGTACCGTCGGCCAGCGCGACGCTGGTCATGCCAGTTCCGCTCTGCAGAAGGATCTGCGCGATTCCGTCGATCGTCAATAAATGCGGCGAGCTGTAGCTCTCGCCGCCGGCCGGGCCGAACCAGCGCGGCTCGCCGGTATCGAGGTCGTAAGCGACGAGCGTGCCGGAGGCCGCGACGATGACGAGGTCGTCGACTACCAACGGTGAGCTTGAAAAGCCATACCACGCCGAAGCCGGCGGGAGTTTCACTTCGGTGTCGGACGCTGTGTTGCGCGACCACACAAGGGCGCCGTCACCGGCGTCGAGCGCATTCACGATTCCAGTCGCACCGAATGTGTAGACACGGCCGGCGCTCAGGGTTGGGGTCGCGCGCGGGCCGGCGCCAGCATGCGAATCCCAGTAGCGAACCGCATCGCGGTATCTCCACACTGGCTCGCCGCTGGTCACGTTGTAGCAGGCGACGACCTCGTTGTCGCCGCGTTGTTCCTGGGTGTAAAGGCGGTCGCCGCGCACCGCGAAGGACGACTGGCCCGGTCCGATCGGCCGGCGCCACAGCTCGACCGGCGGCGCCACAGACCAGTCGGTCTCGATCCGCACGCCGCGGACGATGCCGTCGCGATCTGGGCCGCGAAAGCCGGGCCAGTCGGCCCCTGTCTCCGTTGCTGCTGGTGCCGACGGAAGCGCCGTCGGCTCGTCGCCGGCCTGGGCCAGGAGCCGCTCCTCGGGAGTCTCCGCCCACCGCCAGGTGAATTGCGCAGCGCCAGAAGCAGTTATGCCATCGCTTCGGAGAAGTGTCCACACGCCGCATGCGAGCAGGATGGTCGCGACCATCGTGGCGCGCCGAGGTCCGTCAGCAAGATGACGGCTGGCCACCGCCCAGAAGACGAAGGCGAGGCTCAGGACCGGGATGGCGTAGAGGAAGAACATCATCCCTATATTCGCCGTCGCAATCGACTCGTGGAGGATGCTCGACGTCGCGACCATGGCGACGATCATCAAGACGACGGCGCTCCAACGCTCGGACCGAGGCGCCCGGCTGAAGAACGCCCACCACACGACGACAGTCAATCCGCCCAAGAGTCTGCCAAACGCCCCGATGTAGCCTGCCACGATTCCAGACAAGACCATGGGTACGCCAAGCCAAGCCAGCCACTGCAACGCCACTATGACCACGCCGGGCCACAGCCGGAGCGGCTTCTGCCGGGTCGGTTCGTCGGTCTGCGAATTGGCCATGTCAGACTCTCTCTCTTGTTTTCTTTTTCTTAACATTGTCTAATCCTCATACTATATTGAAATTTAGGTTCATAGTGCGTATATGAGTGACATCAATGACATGGTCTGCGCCAATCGAGCGCAGCATGTCCAACTTACTCATGCTGTCCACTCCGGTCACTTCAGAATATCATTCATAAGAACCGCTTCTTTATAATCGTCAGTTAAGCGTGGTACGCGTGTCATTCAGGGTGGGACATTCTTTGAGTGTTCACGCTTTAGCGTTTTTTTTACCGCCCTCCCCCTGAGTAAGCTGAAGCTTGTACACCATCATCCACCCCTAACTAACTGACCGATTACGATTTTCGACAGAGGATGCAATCCTCGATTCATTCTTGCGTCGGGGATTCTACGAATGTCGAGCACGGGGGTAAATCCCAACGAGCGAGTCCGCTGTAAACTCTTAAGTCGTTAGTGTTTTAAACATGTTGATCTATCAATATAGACTTTAAAGCCTAATTTTTCATAAAAAATTTTGGACTTCTCGATATCTTTTACTGCTAAGCTTATTGAAAATGTACCTAATTCCATAAAATACTCCTTTTGTTTTGTTTGATAATTTATAGTATTTGCCTTGTTGCGTTAAGCAAGCCGCACTCCATTAGGGACTTCCGTATATGGGACTGCATGCACTATCGTCCCATTCAATAT
>JBHHWX010000018.1:0-26241 GCA_046756745.1 bacterium
AGTAACAACAGGCATTCTTGCTCCTATCTAAATTTCATTGTTTAAAAGATACAAAGAATATCTCAGTAGGGCTTTGGTTGTCTGAAGTGCTAAAAATGATTTGGACTGCCTTGGAATTATGTGTATGAAGTCATTTGAAAAATGCAAACAAGACCCCTAAAATCATCCCAAACTGTCCAACCCAGAAAATAAACATCCATTTAATCAAATCTGATTTTGTTGTAGCCATTTCCGACTTTATCTCGGAAATCAAAGAAATCAACTCCGACTTTGTCTCGGAAATCAAAGAAATCAATTCCACTCTTGTTTTAGAAATCTCTTCTGTCAATCGTCGTTCAAATTTTTCCTCGACAAACTGAAGAATATTATTCTGTTGGTCTGCTTGCGATTGTTTAATGAGATCGATCAAAGAATCAACCGCTTCATCACCTAACTTTTCCCGCAAAGATTTTCCCACAGTAACAACAGGCATTCTTGCTCCTATCTAAATTTCATTGTTTAAAAGATACAAAAATTTTAATTAAAGTCAATAAAATCGAATGCTCTCATTACCTTTCGTACAAAATTATTTTTCCCGTCAGGATCTCCAGATACGCCGTTTTCACTCAACAAATGATGCAATTTCTTCTAACGGTTTTCTCTTAATATCAGGTACTTTTGCATCTTTAGCAGGATAGCCGACGACAAGAACCAAGTACGGTCTTTCATGTGATGGGCGATCGAGAATTTTGTTGAGAAATCGCATGGGGCTGGGTGTATGAGTCAGCGAAGCCAATCCCGCATGGTGAATGGCTGTAATCAGCATACCAGTAGCGATACCCACCGACTCTTGCACATAGTAGTTCTTGCGTACATGGCCGTCAGATTCAACACCGTAGCTTTGCGCAAAAATGACAATAAGGTAAGGTGCAATTTCTAAGAAAGGCTTGTTTTCGTCCGTTCCGAGCGGTTGTAAGGCCTCTAACCAATCGTCCGGCGCTCGTCCGCTGTAAAAAGCTTTTTCTTCGTCCTCGGCGGCTTCGCGAATTTTCTTTTTGGTTTCTAAATTGCTAACGACAGCAAAGTGCCAAGGCTGGCGATTCGCCCCGCTTGGAGCGGTCCCTGCAGCACGAAGACAATTTTCGATAATTCCTCTTGATACCGGTCTATCAGAAAAATTCCGCACAGTGCGTCTGAGCCGAATTTCCTTATAAAAATCGACGGTACGTTGTTTGGTTTCTTCATCTGTGTACTGTCGAAGGGAAAAGGGAATAAAATCATATTTTTTCATAAAGCACTCGTCTTATCTTAATTTATAATTCAGTTAAATTCAATTTTGCAATTCATTTTTGTAATTCAACACAGACCATTTCCGAGGGGTACCTTATAATTATATCGTGTTTGAACGAAAACTTGATTTTTGATGTCTTTGCGAGCGTTTCTCAGCGAAGCAATCTCCTTATTAGGCACGGAATGAGATTGCTTCGCTAAAAAACGCCTCGCAATGACAGCTATGTTAATAGTTTTCGTTCAAACACTAATTAAAATTCAACATGCGAATTTGTCAAGAATATTTTCAATTCTCTTTAGTTTTTGGAAAGCGTTTCCGATAATTATATTTATATTTATGGTAAAACTTCTACCACAGGGGCGCCAAATGTCCGCTTTTTGTTCATATGTGCATTTTTTTACCAGTTGTGATACATAATGAAAACCGTCAATTGTGCTTTCTCCAGCCGTATTTACGCATGGATTTAACAGTTTGTTCACATTTGTCACGTATGGCACAACAGTTGCAGGGAACTATCGTGAAAATCAACAAGGAAGTTGAGGTATTAAAGGGAACGGAACTTTGCAACATGGCACGGCAGCCCCTGTCAGAAGAGTTTTACTTAGTGACTTATTAATCAGCGGTGTTTTTGGTGGCCTCTTTTTAGTAAGTGGATGCGTAACCAGCCGGCTTCAGCATATAGAAGACTATATGCAAAAACAAGACTGGCATTCTGCCCAAGTTTCATTGGAGGAACGATTAGAAAATCTCCCCAGGGACGGGGAGGCGCATCTTAAACTTGCGAAAGTTTACGGGGAACTCGACTCCATAGACCGCATGCTAATCACGCTCGAAAGAGCGCGTTCTCTGTCTCCCAATCATATTAAACCAGCGAATTTCATCGCTGAAAAATATTGGTTCAAGAACTTTAATTTAGGTTTGAAGAAGTTTGAGCAAAAGCTCTTTGATGAATCGGTGCGACGATTTCAGCTCGCTGTGAGGATCGAACCGACGAATACCCATAGTCTGCAACGACTCGCTGACGCGCTGTTTATGGGCGCTCGGTATCAAGAATCCGAAAAGAATTACATGCGGGTTCTCGCTCAACAACCCGGTAATTTAGCCGTCAAGGACAATTTATCCGAAATCTGTTTTATTGAAAAAAAGTTTTCAAAGGCGATTGAACTGTGTAATGAGATTTTATCCGTTAAGCCTTTTGCTTTTAAGGCGCTCGTGAGACGCGCCTATTCATATGAGGCAATGGGAGCCTTTGAAGAGGCCGAAAAAGATTTCAGTTTGCTCGCGGACATGAACCCGACAACCCAGTTGCTTACAGATTTAGGCATGATGTATTTCCGTAATGGCAAATATGAAGCCTCCATAAAACGCTTCACTGAAGCTTTGCACGTTTCCTCAGAAAAATTAACGCTTTACCGCTGTTTGGGGGAAGCAAATTGGTATCTTGGTAACTACAAATCGATGGTACTGTGGTACGAAAAACTTGTTGAAAGCCTGCCGAATGATCTACAAGGGTGGAAAAAATTGGCCTTAGCCTATGAGTCTTTAGGCCAAAAAGAAATGCTCTCCATTGCTCGTACCCACATTGGGTCAATTACGGGCACGAATTAAATTTCATTTTAAAAATATTCTTTGTCAAAGGGTTAGGGGTCATCGATGAAATCGCTCTTTTCTTTATCGCATCTAGCAAGAGTCTCGATCATTCTACTTATCTCAGCACTATTCATTCAAATAGCTCATCCTTCTACCCGACACACGGGGACTATCGTTTCAAAGTTTCAACATGATAACATCCTTTCCGAAGGAACAAAGGGAAAATTTCATAGCATCCAATTTCGTAATTTTTTGACTCTTAAAAAATTAGGTGGTGGGATAGCGGGACTCATTTTTCTCATCATGCTCGCGGGAATTTTTGCTATCGTGTGGCAGCTTTATAAATGGCTGCTCGACAGATTTCACGGGCGATTACTTTTAGGCGCACATTACCGCCGGCTTTCAGTCCTCGAAATAAACGGACTTGTCAACAAGCATCCGAAAAGCGCCACTTCACTATTATTTTCAAGGCTTTTGAACGAATTTCAAGTACATGGCAATGGAGCTACTTCCTACAGGGAAATCGCCTTTTTTTTAGAAACGCAGAAAAATAGCTTTATTCGCTTTAGAAACCGGCTTGCTTTTCTCGCTGAAACAGCCGCAGCTTTGGGTCTTCTCGGAACTGTCTGGGTTATGTTCGTCTTCTACTTCGAGGGCAATCAGGGGAAACAACATATTCCGGTAGGAGTCGGTTTAGTGCTTATCACGACGTTCAGCGGGGTGCTCGCCAGCTTCATTTTGAGTTTAGGGAATAAGAAGATGGTTAATTATTTTAATAAACGCATGGACCTAATTTCAAAAAAAGCGGATGAATTCCGGCTCTGGCTTTTGTTGGCAGGAAACAAAAAGAACAAACCAGCCAGCAAAAGAAAGAATTTTCGGTCCTTGTTTCTAAAACGCCGTAAGGCCGAAAGAGATTCAAATCGCGCTACATTCGAGACTCTAAAACTCAACGCTGTCTCCGAGTCTCATCAAGATGGCTTTATCGGTCAAAGCCTGATGGAACCCATTACAATCCAAGTCGTCACCGAACAGGGCAAAAAAGTCACGGGAGTTCCCATTCATTTTGAAATCTCGCAAGGGGACGGACTTTTGGAAAATAAAAGCAGCGTCGCTTGGGTGAAAACGGGCAAAAAAGGCATCGCAACGATGGGTTGGATTATGGGACAGCAGGTCGGGCCGCAGAGGTTACGGGTTTCGATCTTAAAAGATCGTGAAAAACAATTAGAGTTTGTTTCCTTTGCCAAGCCGGTTATCTCCGAAAACGCAGCGCGGCAAAGCGCACGTGAAAAAAACTTAATTCAGTATAAAACAATGTAAATTCCTACTGATGCAGCAGGATTTTTGGATTGATGGATTGTTGTGAGTCCATTCTCCGACGAGCGTAGGCGGAGGTGCTCAGAATCAAAGATACGTTGTGGGGCTTGAAAAGTAAATAACCACGAAGTACCCAGCGCGGCGTAACCGCAAAATTTCAAAACATGCTAAAAACTTCCGCAGCGTCGGGTAAATCTCACCGGCTTTCAATTTATCACATCCAGCAGCTCGACTTCATACACCAGGGTGGTATTGGGCGGAATCACAAACCGCGGGCTGCCTTTTTTTTCTTTGCCGTAAAAGCCGCTGACCCCGTAAGCGCGTTCAGATGGGATGATCCAGAGAGTACGCTCGCCTTTCTGCATCTCGAGTAAAGCCGCTTCGAGCCCCGGCGTCACGGAGCTTTCACCCACGATAAATTCAAAAGCGTGTTCCGTGCCGCTGCTCACCGGCACGCCGCTGTCCGGTGAGCTGGTAAACGCTCGGCCAGCGAGCGTTTTCCCACGGTAAACGACGGTGAGTTTTGAGCCGCGCCGCGGTTTTATGCCGTCGCCCTTTTTAAGCACGATAAACTTGAGACCATTTTCGGCTGGGATCGCCTGCGGCCAATTCTTGCTGATGACCTCTGCCTCGAGCCGTTGTTTTTTTGCTTGCTCTTTCGCTACCCGTTTTTGCGCCATTTCTACGAGTCTGTTGAAAGATTCCGTATCCGCTTTAAATTCTTTGGCCTTGGCGCCAATCCGGAGAATCCGGATGCTCTCGATACTGTCTCCCTGCACAATGTTGTAGACCACATCCATGCCGGCTGTCACCCGGCCGAAGACGGTATAGTCGCCATCCAGATAAGACCGGTCGCTGAGCGTGATGTAAAATTGCCCGGTATTGGTATGCGGCCCGATGTTCGCCATTCCCAAGACGCCGGCCTTATTATGACTGAGGCCAGGATGAATTTCATTGGGAAATTGATACCCGGGACCGCGTTGGTCGGTTCCTGCCGGCAGTCCGGCTTGAATGACATGGCCTGGAACCACCCGGTGAAATTTTGTGCCGTGATAATAAGGCACTCCTTCAGGTAAAGCGGAATTGGCTATCGCGCCTTCGGCAAGACCCACGAAATTTGTCACGGTCATGGGCGTTTTTTCGTGTTCGAGGAAAAGCGACATCACGCCTTTGTTGGTGATGAGTTCGGCATAAAGTCCGTCCGGAGTTTTTTGGTCGACATGAGCACAGCACACGAATAAAAACGCCGCGACTGCCGTGGATTGCACGCGCCAAAAACGCCCTGTCATTGCGAGGCGTTTTTGGCCGAAGCAATCTCCTGCCGCGCCTAAGACGGAGATTGCTTCGCTGAGAAACGCTCGCAAAAACAGCAAAAAACTACGCTTTCGTTCAAACATTATTCTATTATCGAAAAACTTTGTTTTTTTAGCAAAAAAAATTCAATATGTTAAGTTCTTAATAAATAATCAAACGGAGTCTTGGATTGTTGGAGCAATGGATTTTTGCACGTTTGCAACATAGCCCTCGCTTACTCCATTAATCCATCAATCCATTGCTCCACAGAATTAGACGATTTGCCCTAATTTTACTGCGTAGGGATTATTCAGGCCCTGTCCCTTACTTCCTCGTCATATCCACGGACTCCCCAAGCTGCCAAAGCAGATAGCTAAAGGTGACGGTCGAGTCTTCGATACGCTGACTGACCGGCTTGCCGCCGCTGTGTCCCGATTTAGTGTCGTAATACAACATGACCGGGTTGTCTGAGCCAGTGGCGGCTTGCAAAAGCGCTGTCATCTTGCGAGCGTGCAACGGCGCCACGCGGGTATCGGAGTCGCCGCTGGTGAATAGCACCGACGGGTATTGGGCGCCGGGTTTGACATTATGGTAAGGAGAGTAAGCGTAGATATATTTAAACTGCTCTGCGTCTTCCGACGAACCGTATTCCGGCGTCCAGAATCGCGCCACCAGAAACTTATGATAGCGTACCATATCCAAAAGCGGCACTCCGCAAATGACGGCTTTGAACAGCTCCGGGCGTTGCGTCAAAGCTGCGCCAACCAGTAAGCCGCCGTTACTGCCGCCGGCGATGGCGAGCTTGGCAGGACGGGTGTAGCCTTTCTCGATCAACCATTCGGCAGCGGCGATGAAGTCATCGAAGACATTTTGTTTGTTTTCGAGCATACCGGCGCGGTGCCATTTCTCGCCAAATTCACCGCCGCCGCGTAAATTCGGCAGCGCATAGACTCCGCCGAGCTCGACCCAGAGAGCGGCTGTGGACGAGAATCGCGGCGTTCGACTGATGTTGAATCCACCATAAGCGGTCAAGTAGGTAGGATGGGAACCGTCGAGATCGAGTCCTTTTGCATGCACCAGAAACATCGGTATCTTCGTTTTGTCTTTCGACTCATACCAGACCTGTTTCACTTCGATGTTTTCCGTTTCAATGGGTATGTTCAGCTTGGCCCACACCGCCATGCTGCCCTCATTCACATCATAGCGATAGATTGTCCTGGGAACGAGAAAGGAGGAATACGAAAAAAACGCCTCGCTGCTCTCCCACTTTCCGCTGACGCCGCCCACAGAGCCAATGGCCGGAAATGAGATCTCTCGAACATATTTTCCGTCCGGTTCAAACACCTTGACTTTCGAAACCACATTTTCCAGATAATTGACAAACAGCTTCCCGCCGGCAACCGATGACCCGGAGATGACAAAATCGTTTTCAGGAACGATCTCACGCCATCCCTCCGGAGATGCCGGGGGATTGGCGAGATCGATCGCAGCGATTCTTTTGTTCGGGGCATTCAAATTCGTCTCCAAAAAGAGCTGGTCGCCGGCAAACTGGCCAAAGGTTCTGGCCTCCGCATCTTTCACCACGGTGACAAGCGGGCCATTTGAGGAGACATCTAAGAAATAAACTTCGGTCTTGCCGGCGGATCCGTGCAGCACATGAATCAATAAATAGCGGCCATCGTTCGAGAGACTCGTGAAAATGATCTTGCCGGGATCGACGCCCTGGCCGAAGATCAGCTTGTCTGTTGCGATGTCGCTGCCGACTTTGTGAAAATAGACGCGGGAGCCTTCTTTGCCGTGACGCGTGTAGTACATACCGCTTTTGTCCGGGGTGAGAGAAATTCCGAAATAGCGCGCCTTTGGCAAGAGGTCCGGCAAATCCTGCTTTTTGTCGACATCAAACAAGTGAACCTCGACCTCATCTTCCCCGCCCTGACGCACGGCGTAAAGCAGGAGTGTGCCATCTTTGGACGCGGTGCGCAGGCCAACGCTGGTGGTCAGATCCGCGCTCATGCCATGCGGATCGATCAGGACTTCATCTTCGCCGTCAAGCCCTTGACGCATATAGATAATAGACAAATCCTGATCAGCCGCCCGCTTGGTAAAAAAGTAGCGTCCGTTATATTCAGACGGAGTGTTGATGACGTCGATCTTCATCAGCTCGGTGAGGCGATGCTTGAGCTGTTCTCGGCCCGGGAAATCTCCCAGCAGCGACAGGGTATAATCATTTTGTGCGTCGATCCATTCTCTGGTTTCGGGGCTCTTCTGATCCTCGAGCCAGCGATACGGATCCACGATGTCCACCCCGTGCAGGGTTTCCGTGACATTGTCGATGCGTGTTTTGGGCGGCTTCTTTTGATCCGTACCGACGGCCCAGACATAAGAAACCATGAAAAGAAATAAGACCGTGAAAATGCTCAGAGGAAGTTTCGTTTTGAAGCGTTTCATTTGAGGCCTCCTTAGTGGATGGGTACGTAGATTTCCGCAAAACACCTTTCAACAAGCTCAGGGTAGGCTCTTCTTGGAAAAGGTCGCTTTCTGCGAATCGCTCAAAATTTAAGAAGAAAAGATTGAAAAGTCAAGTGAGGGATTGTCTGCGTTATCAAAGACTCTCCGATGCTTTGGCTCTTCAAAGCCCTGTTTTATTTGTCCGTTGTCCAATGGATCAACGCGTCGTCATAGGCGTGAATCAAGTCCCGGTAACTGAGGAATCCGAGGACGTTTTGGGGATCGCCCGGTTCTAAAACCGGCAGCGTCGAATAGTGTGTTTTGAGGAATTTCACCAGCGCTTGATGCAAATTTTCTTTGGGGGACAGCTTTTCAAGCGGCGTTTTTATATCTTCGGCTACGATGATTCCATGCCCATGATCTTCCGCACCGATCACGGCTCGCAATGTTTCCATGGACATCAAGCCGGTGATTTTGCCCTCTTTGTCGACGACGGGAAAGCAATCTCCTTCACGATCGGCGAACAGCGGCAGGATGCGTTGCACCGGTAAATCATTCGGGATTTTCGGTATTGAGGAATTTTTGTTACATGCGCTTTCCACAGAGATATCTTTCAAGAGGTCGACAATCAAGTCGCCGCGGTGGGCCGGTGATTCTGCGAAGTTCTTCAATTGTTCGCTGTAAATACTCCACTTGCGAGCCACAAAATAAGCGATGGTAGAGGTAAAAATCAACGGCACCAGCAAACCGTAACTGCCGGTCATTTCCGTGATCATGATGGTCAGCGAAACCGGCACGTTGGCAGCGCCGGCGAAAAACGCCGCCATCCCCACGAGTACAAACGCGGTGGGATCTGTGATAATATTGGGAAAGAACGTTTGTGCAATCTCTCCGAAGGCGCCGCCGAGCATAGCGCCCATAAAAAGCGACGGCGCGAAAATACCGCCGCTGCCGCCGGAGCTGATGGTAAAAGACGTCGCAAACACTTTGATAATCGCCGCGCCTAACATCAATTTAATCGGTAACCCCCCGTCGATAGCTTGTTGAATCCAGCCATAGCCGGAGCCTAAAATGTACGGAAAAAAGAACCCGATGATCCCCACGAGTAAACCGCCGATAGCGGGCTTCACATGTTTCGGAATTCGCATCGGTTCAAATATCTTTTCTTGAACCCCGTAAAAAACTTTTACATATACAATACCCAACAGAGCACACACCAGGGCGAACACGCCGTAGAACACCAGCTCAAAAGGATGGTTAAAGGTGTGTTCGCCTGTTTTAAAAATGGTATTCCATCCGAATGCCGCCGTAAAAACCGTATAGCCGATAATGGAAGATGTGATGGCCGGTACCAGACCTTCGGTTTCCAGGTCGTCTTTATAAAGCGCTTCCACAGCAAAGAGGGCGCCTCCAATGGGAGAACGAAAGATGCTGCCGATACCGGCGGCCATACCGGCTACGACCATAATACGCCGGTCGCGATCGGACAATTTTAATTTGTTTGCCAGTATAGAACCGAAGCCGGCGCCAATTTGTGCGATCGGCCCCTCACGCCCGGCGCTGCCTCCGGTACCGATGGTAATTGCCGATGCCAGTGTTTTTATCAACGGGACGCGTGGTCGAATGTGGCCGCGTTCCTTGTGAAACGCTTTGATAACCCCGTCCGTGCCGTGCCCTTCGGCTTCCGGAGCAAAGATGTAAACCAATAATCCCGCAATCAAGCCACCAAGCGTCGGAATGAGCAGCAGCCACCAACGATGCAGCGGCAAATGGACCACACCCGTTCCGCCTTCCCCCCCGGCTGATGGCGGGGCATATCCGGCAAGATCGTGCAAAGCAATCTGCTGGATCCACTCTTGTAAAACGAAGAACAAAATGCCGCCGACGCCGGCAACGGAGCCGATAATCAAGCTGAAAAACATCCAGCGTCCGGTAAATTTGAACTCAAAATAATCGGAGAATCGCCGCCAATATTTTCGGCCGGTCGCTAACCGGCGTTTGCTATCGTAGTTCATTTTTGGATTCAGACCTTATTCTATTGTCCCGAAAAACTTTACTCCACTGAATTAGAAGATTTGCCCTATAAAATGACCGGATCAATTTGGTTGCGCTCCGCCGCGTTAAGAAAATCTTCTGGCAAGAATCTGCCTTTGAATCATTGACTTTTTGCTTCCTATAATAAAATATCCCCCTTCTAACAATAAAAGTTTAATTTTGCTCCAACGAATTAAACGAACTCTTTGTGCGAGTAGGTTTCGGAGAAGATTGAGAAATCCGAATTGCGAGACCGTGAGCAGCAAATATCCACTTGCCGCGGTGACGCGGTACAGCTCGCGTAAAAACGCCTTTCGATCCTTTTGATATTCGAACACCCCGACCGCCGAAACCAGGTCGAACGTTTCGTCTTTGAACGGCAGCAGGTTGGCATCTGCGACAACTGAGCCGTTATGTGCCTTTCGCAGCGTTCGCTGCAACATGCCGCGTGATTTGTCCACCGCGAACAAATGGTTGCTCTTGGGTAAATGGCCGAACATGAGACCTGTGCCAGCACCCACGTCCAGAATTCTGTCGCAGCTCAGATCGACTTCATGCAATAATGCCGAGGACTGCTTGATTTCATGCTGTAAAATGAGGTTGAAAGGAAAGAGTTTTCTGACGGTATCGTAGGATTTGGCCCTCCATTCCCAGTACGTCATCTTATTATAGTCGTTGAATTATCTCCCGAATCAACTTCGAAAATTTACCTTTAACCAAATCCGCCACTTCCGTCACTTCGTCATGGCTTAACTTTTTGTCGCTCAACCCAGTGGCGAGATTCGTGATACAAGAGATACCCAAAACTTCAATGCCGCGGTAAACCGCTGTAATCACTTCTGGCACGGTGGACATGGTTCCCGCGTCGCCGCCGAAGCGTTGTACCATGCGGATTTCAGCAGCGGTTTCATACATCGGGCCTCGCATGGCCGCTAAAACGCCTTTCTGCATTTTAATGTTGAGCTTCTGCGCGGCAGACTCCGCCAATTGGATGAGCCTGTGACTGTAAGGCTCGCACATATCGGGCCACCTCGGTCCGAGCCGCCGGTCATTCGGACCAAAGAGGGGGTTGGCAAACATGAGGTTGATGTGATCTTCGATGATCATCAAATCTCCGGCAACAAAATTGCGATTCAGCCCGCCCGCTGCGTTTGTGATGATTAACTGCCGGATTCCGAGCTCAGCCATCAAATGCACCGAGTACGTCACCTGCTGCAAAGGATATCCCTCGTAGGAATGGACGCGTCCTTGTAAAACCAGAATCTGCTTGCCAGAAATTTCGCCGAAAACCAATTTTCCGGCATGGCCTGCTACGGTCGATTTCGGATAATGTGGAATGGTCTCCGTTTTGATGACTGCTTTTTGATCGATTTCATCCGCAAAAGGACCTAAGCCTGAACCGAGAATAATCCCGATGTGCGGAGTCACAGCGGTTTTTGTTCGGATAAAGTTGAGAGATTCTTGAAGTTGAGTTTTTTGCATCATCTAATATAAGAGATAATAATGGAAAAGTCAACGTGCAGAACGGACGTCGGGTAACCGGTCGGTTCGTCTCATTTACGGTGGAAATGTAGTGCAGTCTTCCAGACTGCAAGGAGGATGCCTGCGATACTGTACCCTTGCACCTGACCGATTACGGCGTCGTGATCGTCAGTTTCGGTGGGCGAGCATGGCTTTGCCGATGGGAAAGGCTAAGCTTAAAGTCACTAATCCTGAAGTGAGAAAAATCATGTTTTCACTCGGCGCCGCCCCCCCCATAGCGCTTGCAACGGCTTTCAAAACATTCGTACTCCCAAGCACAATCGTCACCGCGACAACCAAACTCATGAATAGATTTGAAACCGTGCTATTCAATTGCGCTGCGCCCATCAACCGGCGATCGTTGACAACGATGAGCAGGAAGACCGCCACAAAAGGCAAGACAACACCGTTCAGAGCTTGCGCCAAAATTATCGCCGGCACCGGTTTCACCTCTGCCAATCCGAATCCCACCCCCACGAGTAGTACTGCAATCCAAACGCTGCGGTAGCGCCAGGTGCGCTCAGTCCATAAGTTTTCACCTTCTCTCTCGAAAAGGCTTCTCGCGGTGATGGCGGCGGCCAACGGCGCGGTAATCGCCGAAGACAGTCCTGCCGCCCCGAGTCCGAAAGCGAAAAGCGGGCTGGCCCACCAACCCAATCTTTCGGAGAGCACTCGCCCCAAGTTCGAGAATTCAAATTCTCCGGTAACAGAAACGCCAACGACCAGTACAGCCATGGAAATAATACCCCCAAGAATGATCGACACTGCGAGACCGAAACGAAGTTCCGGCAGCTTCTGACCCGCTGCGATTCCTGAACCGAGGAAGAGATTGTAAGGAACGACGGTGGTTCCGATGAGACCGAGAACCAACAAGCCGCTGCCAGTCGGCATGCTCGGCAAAAAGCTTCCGCGCGCTAATTCTAGAAACGGAGGTTTGAGCAGAAACGCCGTGACCAAAAACGTTATGCCCATGAAAGCCACCACAGCGCTTAAAAGATAAGCTACGGTTCTTATGGTGCCGAACCAAAGGACGGCGCCCGCAACGGCGGCGATGAGAGCGGTAAGCATTTTTGCAGGGAGGCCGGTTCCCAATTCCACCCCTCTAACGCTCCCGAGAATATTGCCCGCTTCGTAAGCAGCGCAACCGAAGATGATCGCTCCTACGACCAGAACGAGTACCAGCCAGCCTTTAGCGCTGCCGTAAAACCGCTGGCGGATGGCCTGTCCGAGGCTCAGTCCCGAAACCACCTTGACGCGGGCGCTCGCTTCCTGCAGAATGATCGTCGCGAAAGTCGAAAACAGCAGCGCCCAGAGCAGGGCGAACCCGTATTGAGCGCCGGATTTCGCCGCCGTGGTCACCGTCCCCGGCCCGATAAACGCGGCTGCGATGATCGACCAGAATAAAACACTGAGGATTCGTTTCATTTATCGTTATTCTCTCGGGTTGAATGTTAACAAGGTCATCTATTATGTCATCTTTTTAGAAAGGAAGATTCTATTTCCTTAATGAGAAAAATTAAGTTCAGCTCTTTAAAACTCAAATTTGGAGCAGGGATACGATTGTGTTTAATATCAGGGGGGACATGTTTGTGATGAGGATGGGTACGAGCTAATTTTCTTGAATGAGGGTACGGGAATGGATCATACCAAGATAATTTGTCATCACCCTTGTACACCTCGTAACTATTGTTGGTGCGGGTTTCGGTTTTGGACAGGGCAATGTATTTGCGGTCAGGAGAAACGTCGGCGAAATTGTAGCCGCCGTTGTTTTGGAAGATCATCTTGCGCTGGTAATCATCGACCGAATATTCGTAAACGTCGAAGTAGCGCTGGTCGCGTTCGTTGCTGCCGATATAGAAAGACTTGTCATCCCAAGACCAACCGTAGAATGAGGCCTTCAGCCCATCGCCAGGGGTGAGATCCGTTACCGGCCCATTCAGCTCCTGCACGTAGATATGACTGAGCTCGTTGCCGCCCTTGTCGCTGATGTAAAGAAAGCGCTCGTCATTTGGGAAGTATCCACGAACAAAGATAGAGTTTTCTGTGGCGTTAGTGAGCGGAGTGGGCTCGCCTCCCGCCACCGGGATGGCGTAGGCGTTGAAGATGCCAGTTTGGTTGCTGCTCACCAGTATTTTGCTGTTATCCGGTGAAAAAGAAGCGCCGGAAAAATTGGTGGTACCGAGAAAATCCTGAATGGTGTACTGCGGCACCTCGTGCGTGGCTTGGCATCCCAGGATTAACGCAAGCGTCAAAAGAACGAGTAACCAAGAAGAAAACGTCCGTTTCATAATGACCTCCTGATATATGATTGTACGAAAGATACGATCCGCGCAGCAATCTCCCGATTTCAGGTACAAAACCACGAGATTGCTTCTTTACGACTTTCCAAAACCTCCGCCGCCCGGGGTTTCCAAAACGAAGCGGTCGCCAGAGAACACAGTGCAGCCGTCGACCGATTTTAATTCTAGAGATTCGCCCGAAGCCCGAATCAGTGTTTGGCGACCGGGCTTGCCCGGCTCGCCGCCTGCCAAGCCGAACGGTCCCGCTTTGCGGTGCTGACTGACGATCGAAAGCTGCATTTCTTCCAGAAACGTCAATTCACGCACCACGCCGTCGCCGCCGCGGTACTTACCCGGGCCGCCTGAGTCTTTGCGGATAGCGAATTTTTCCACTCGCACCGGATAGCGATGTTCGAGGACTTCCGGATCCGTGATGCGGGTATTGGTCATGTGGCTGTGCACAGTGCTGGCGCCATCGAAATTCGGCCCGGCGCCACAACCGCCGCAAACGGTTTCGTAGTAGCCGAAGGAATCCGTGCCAAAAAGCGTGTTGTTCATCGTGCCCTGGCTGCCGGCGGAAAGCTGCAATGCCTTCAGCATCAGGTTGACCAAACGCTGGCTGGTTTCGACGTTGCCGCCGACAACCGCCGGCGCTTTCTGCGGATCATCCGGGAAATCCGGGTTCAACATGCCTTTGGGGATATGGACATTTACAGCGTGCATCAATCCCTCGTTCAACGGCAGCGGCTCGTTGATGAGCAGCCGCAGAATGTAAATCACCACACTGCGCACGATGGCAGAAGTGGCATTTAGGTTCCCGGGATGCACATCCGCGGATCCGGAAAAGTCGATATCGGCGCGGTCGCCTGTGATTCGAATACGGACACACAGTGGCGAGCCGTCGTCCAGATGCTCCATCGCGGAATATTCGCCGTCCGTGAGATGGGTGAGCGCATTCCGGATTTTCCTTTCCGCGAGTTTTTTTAACTCAGCCATATAATGGGCAACCGTGGCGCTTGTGTACGACTCCGCCAAATGCGTCAAAGCGGAGACGCCGCGTTGGTTGGCGGCGACTGCTGCACGCAGGTCCGCCAGGTTGTCTGCAATCGTTCGAGTCGGATACGGCCCGCTTGAGAGAAGCGCGCGTATTGTTTGCCAGTCGGCTGCCCCGCGTTTAAGGAGATAACTGGGAGGGATCACAACCCCCTCTTCTGCTAAACAGGCAGCGAATGGCGGCATGGAACCGGGGCTTGTGCCCCCGATCTCTGCATGATGCGAGCGGTTGGCCACGTAGCCTAGCAAGTCATTGTCCGTGAAAACCGGCGTGACCAGGGTGATATCCGGCAGATGGGAACCGCCGTAGGAAGGATGGTTGGTCACGACAACGTCGCCAGGCTCGAAGGCGATGGTTTCGCGCAGACTCCGCACACATAACCCCAGGGCGCCGAGGTGCACCGGCATGTGCGGGGCGTTCACCACCAGCTCGCCGTCTGCATCCAGCAGGGCACAGGAAAAATCCAAGCGCTCTTTGACGTTCGTGGAAATGGCCGTGCGCAGCAGCATTTCGCCCATCTCCTCAGCGATGGCGCGGAAACGGTTAGTGAACAGTTCGAGCTGGACGACTTCGGGTTTTCTTCGCATTGTTACACAAGCGCTTTCAGCTTGTCAGTAAAAATCCTGACTCGCTCTGCTTCCACCAGGTTCTCCGCTTTGCCATCCTTCTTAAAATAGCTGCCGACGATAAAACCGTCGGTTTTCGAATACAACTTCTCGATATTTTCTGGGGTCGCTCCGCTGCCGATTAAAACAGGTAAATTCGTATTTTGTTTGACGCGATCTATATCTTCAGTGTCGGCCTCGGAACCTGTGGCTGCACCAGATACGATGAGGGCGTCGGCACATCCCCGCTCCTCTAAGTCGCGGGTTTCGAGGTCCAGTCTTCTTTCTCCTAAAGGAGACGCATGTTTGACGCCGGCGTCGACGAAAATAAGGACATCCGATTGCAGGGCCGCCCGCAAGCGCAGGGTCTCGTGGCTCATTCCTTGCAGAAGTCCCTGATCAGAGACGACCGCATGCATGTGCACATTCACCCGGATAAAATGGGCTTCGGAAGCCGTCGCAACGGCCAGCGCCGCGTGAGCGTCATTGCGCAGCGCATTGACGCCTACCGGAATCCCGGCCGCCGCAACGATTTCGCGCGTCGCCGCTGCCAGAGCAGCGATCGTTTCCGGAGGCAGCTTTTGAGGGTAAAACGGCTGGTCCCGAAAATTTTCAACAATAAGACCGTCAACCTGATAACGGTTGAATATCTCGACTTCCGTCAGAGCGGTATCGATAACTTGGCTCATAGAGCCTGTATAGCGCGGCGCCCCTGGCAGAGGCATCAGGTGAATACAGGAGATGAGCGGCTTCTTTGATTTGAACAGGTCTTGGAATTGCATGATTTTTCCGAAAAAGATCACTCCCACTGGCCGTGCTGGAGCTTACCGTAAACCTCACCCAAAATATCCCAAACTTTTTGAGGGTTGTCGCTGCGAATATAAGACATATATTCGGTACCGTAATAGCTCCAGGCAGCAAAATTCCGGACTCCCTCGGCATAAGCCGTCGCGATCGCTTCTTTGATTTCTTCTTCGCGGCCGGCGGCAATGCGGTATGCTTGAATCCAAATCTGCGCCTCCTTTTGATATTTTTCGCTCAGACTCTTTATTTCTCGCGCAAATCCACCCACAAATGGATGCAGCTCTTTGTTGAAAAACATCCAGTACGGATCAGTCCCGAAAATGTCAACACTCGGAATTTCTGCAATGTGCGACCACTCAGAGACGCCGATTTTTGCGTCTTTAAAAGGCAATAAACAAACGGCATTTTTAATGCCGCGATTGTGAGTTGCATCACAAAGCTCGGTCAAAAAGTCCACAACACAAATGTCACGAAACCGGGAGATTTCCTCGGTTGTCGCCTCCATAAAACTCTTACTGTTCAATTCTTGAAACTTTTCCAAACAACTCGGACACGAACAATACCATAAAGGAAAGCGATCTTTTTGTTTTAAATCTATGAAAAAATGGGGCTCATCCCAAAAAAGCACGTTAGCCTTCATTTCCGCTGCCGCATCGATCCATCGTGCCATATATTGACGAAATGAGGGATGGTTCAAACATGCGGCTGGAGCCGGCTCACCATCCGGAAGAACCTGGTTGCACTGGCGGTTTTTTAAGGCAAAGCTGCTATACGCCTCTCCCCCAAAAACACGGCCTATACCCCAAGGATCGAGATAACATTCTAATCCCGCGTCCTTTGTCAGGGCGACCAGCTCTTTCACCGTCTCTTTGTAGTATTCAAAATCATTTTCCGAGAACGTATGTACGATGAAACTACAATGATGGCTAACGATTTCTTCGAGATCGCTCACAAAATAGCGCGGATTTCTGTTTCCAAAATAACTAATTCCGGTTTTAATCGATTCCATAATATCCTTTCATTACAGTAACTGTAAGCGGTACAGTTTCTTTGTGGTCAGCACGGCTAAGATGATTTTTATCATATCGCCTGGAACGAAAATCAAAAAATAGCTCACAAATAAAGTACCAAGAGAGACGGGCTTATGCACGA
This sequence comes from bacterium, assembly GCA_046756745.1. GTDB lineage: Bacteria > Zhuqueibacterota > Zhuqueibacteria > Oceanimicrobiales > Oceanimicrobiaceae > JBHHWX01. The sequence goes on from JBHHWX010000018.1 coordinate 17,368, forward strand.
TATGTTTGAGATTGAGATAGAGAACACCCGCGCCTAATATCAAAATAATCAGCACCCCAACACAACAGGCCGCCGCGACATGCACATCGCTGGGTTGGGAGTGTTCTTCTTTTATCTTAAAGCGAGTTAAGTGACTGATTATATAAGCTGCAATGGGGTAAGAAAGCAGATAACCAAATGTCGGTTGAAAAATATATGCCGGACCGCCACCATGGGCAAAAACCGGCGCACCCACAAGGCCAATTGTCAGATACAATATTTGACTGAAAGCGCTGTACTTTGGCCGGAGTAACGTTCCCGACAAAAGAACAAAGTACGTTTGTAGCGTTATGGGAACATAGGGAAGTGGAATTTTAAAATACGCGCTCACCGCGGTCAATGCGGCGAAGATCGCAGACAGCGTATAAAAGCGAAGTGGGTTGTTTGAAACGACCGGCTTCACTGCTTATTTCTTTTATATTTGAAAATAACGCGAAAAAACAATATCGCCTAAAAGAACGGCTTCTTTTGAATAAGGATTGATCTCCCTAGCTCTGAGCTCCTCGTCAATGACGGCTTTCGCGTCCTTCCAGCGATCCAACTTTTCTAATTTTTTAATAAATTCTATATAATGCCGTTTGTTCTTTTGGAAGATTTTTCTGACAAAAACTTTTCGTGTTTTGGGATTGATTAATGTATATAACGCGGGATAAGGACCAGGGGGTTGGCTTTCGATATCTTTTCTATTAATGATGAACTCTTCATCCTCAGAAAAAAGGGGTCTTCCAGTGAACGAATATTCCTGTACACGAAAATTGTTGCGGGGTTCGTTCGCGAATTGAATTTTTATCTTTCGCGGCTTTTGATCGTCCTTGTATTCACTGAGAACGCTCTCTTGAGCCAGGTTATTCGTGTTGCGGGGTTTCTTTTCTTCTTTATCTGAAACAAAGTTGTGATCGTTCTCTGAATTAAAATTATCGACCCCGCCGACCAAAAGATATCTTTGTAATGCGTTTTCTATTTTCGCTGGAGACCAGAGGGCCTCGTCGGAGAGGGTTTCTTTTTTAAGTCCCTCTGCCATTTCGTGGAGATCCCGTTCTCGTAACATTCCCAAAATAGTCTTCGGTGAAAGGCCATTCACTCGGCAGCCCATAGCAGCCTTTTGCAGCTTCATCAATAGATTTACATCGCGCAGAAATGCCGAAACGGGCACTTCGTCATAAACTTGTTTTTCTATGGCTTTTGAGATGACGTCAAACTTATCCTGATCTATCAAATCAAACTCAACATTGCGAAGGGCTAAAATTGTTTTTGCAATAAAGGGTCTTTCACATCCGAAGCCGGCGGCGATCACCAAGACGTCGGTTTTCTTACGCGGCTTTGAGTCGGAATAAAGAACGTCCATCAATGTCTGACGCGGACGGACGATGACATCGAATTGAAAAATAATAGAGTATTCTGCGAGCGGCTGAAGCTCTTCTTTATTAAAAATAGTTCCTGTTGCCAGAATTTCTTGTAAGGAAGACAGGCGATCATCAAATTCTTGATTCTGGCGTTTGAAGCGATCTTTGAGGTTTATCCGAATGGGATTTTCGGTTTTGATAACCTTCTTTGCATGCTGTTTTACTGCGGCCTCGAAAAACTCAGGAAATCCGTGACCGACGATTTCTCGGTACGCTTTTTTTTCATGTCCATTTAGCACTCTTTCGAATAAAGAGTTGGCCAAGCGGCTTGTTTCACTTTCCCAAAGCTTTAATCGCATTTTTCTTCCCCGGTAGACAATTCTTTCTTCGCTGCGTTAATCTTCCTCTTTAATCACGCGTGCAACGTCCGCGACACTGTCGTTTGCATCGAGTCGAATTAACCGAAAGCCTTGGGTGTTTCTTCCTTGAACTTTTAGCTTTTTCACGCTCTGACGAATCACGACGCCGTTGCTGGTGATAATCATAATATCGTCCTCATCTACAACTTCTTTCAAACCGACAAGACCGCCGATTTTATCGTTTACTTTAATTGTAAAAATTCCCTTGCCGCCTCGATGACTGACACGGTACTCGCTAAGTTGTGTCCTCTTTCCGGACCCTTTTTCAGAAACCACCAACACCGTTCCATCTCGCTTGACCACGATCATGCCGACGACAAAATCGCCTTGAGAAAGGTTAATTCCTTTGACCCCGGAAGCCGTTCTGCCCATCTCTCGTACTTCCGTTTCATTAAATCGAATCGCATAGCCTTTGTGTGTACCAAGGAAAATATCATGATTTCCGTTTGACAGCCTGGCGTCGATTAAATCGTCGCCTTCTCGAATCGTTATCGCATTAATACCGCCGCGTCTGGGATTTCTGTAGGACGAAAGCACGGTTTTTTTGACGAGTCCTTTCCTGGTCGCCATAACCAGGAACTGCTTATCATCGAATTCTTTAACAGTTACAAAAGCGGCGATTCGCTCCTCGTTGGAAATTCTTAATAAGTTGACAATCGCCCGCCCTTTGGTCGCTCTGCCGGCTTGAGGCAGCTCGTGCACTTTAAGCCAGTGACATCTTCCTTTATTAGTAAAGAACAAGATGTAATCATGCGTAGAAGCAATGAACAAATGTTCGATAAAATCTTCTGTTTTTGTTGACGCGCCAGTGGATCCGCGCCCGCCGCGCAATTGTCTTCGGTAGCTCGTCACAGGAAACCTTTTGATGAAGCCGGCATGGGATATGGTGATCACCATGTCCTCTTCGGCAATCATGTCCTCGACAGAAAACTCTTCGGTCTCGGAGATGATTTCCGTTCTCCGTTCATCGGCGTATTTTTCTCGAATTTCCGAGAGCTCCTCTTTTATAAGCTGCATACGTTTGGTTCTGTTTTCCAACAGAGAACGTAACTTTTCAATGAGCTTGATGGTGTCGAGATATTCTTGTTCGATTTTGTTTCGCTCGAGTCCGGTAAGTCTTTGCAAACGCATATCCAAAATTGCTTGCGCCTGTATTTCAGAAAGCTTAAAACGCTTGATCAAAGCATTCCGCGCCGATTCCGGATTTTTCGATTTTTTAATGATATTGACGATTTCATCGATATTATCCAAACAGATCTTTAAACCTTCAAGGATATGCGCCCGTTTCTCTGCTTTATCGAGCTCGAATTGAGTCCTGCGAACAACAACTTCGTGACGAAACTCCAAAAAATAATCCAGCATCTCTTTGAGGTTTAAAACTTTTGGAGCGCCCTTCACTAAAGCCAGCAGATTAACGCCGAAGGTCACTTGCATTTGCGTATGTTTAAAAAGCTGGTTCAGGACAACCTCCGGCTGGGCGTCGCGTTTTAATTCGATCACCATCCTCATTCCATCCCGGTCCGACTCATCCCGGACGTCGGAAATTCCTTCAAGCTTTCTATCGTTGACGAGAAATGCGATTTTTTCTATCAAGTTTGATTTGTTCACTTGATACGGGAGCTCACTTACGATTATCTTTTCGCGGCCGCTTTTGACAATTTCGATATTGGAGCGAGCGCGAATCACGACTCTACCCCGTCCGGACCGGTAGGCTTCATCAATCCCAACGTCGCCGTAAATGATGGCGCCGGTAGGAAAGTCCGGCCCGGTGATGTGTTTTATGAGTGAATCGAGTGTGAGATCCGGTTTATCAATCAATGCGATCAGCGCATCGACAACTTCTCCGAGATTGTGTGGAGGGATATTCGTCGCCATGCCAACAGCGATTCCCGAAGATCCGTTAACGAGCAGGTTCGGCAAAACGGATGGTAAAACCGTGGGTTCTTTGAGGGTTTCGTCAAAATTAGGGACAAAATCTACTGTATTTTTTTCTAAGTCTTGAAGGATTTCTTCTGCAATAACCGTCAGACGCGCCTCTGTATAACGCATGGCTGCTGGGGAATCGCCATCAACCGAACCAAAATTTCCTTGACCATCGACCAGAGGATAGCGGAGGGAAAAGTCCTGCACCATTCGAACCATGGAGTCGTAAACCGCAGAGTCGCCATGAGGATGATACTTTCCTAAAACTTCACCAACAATGCGCGCGCTTTTCTTATAAGCGGAGTTGGGCCGTAAGCCCAAATCATGCATTCCATACAAAATCCGTCGATGAACTGGCTTTAATCCATCTCTTACATCCGGAAGCGCTCTCGAAACAATGACCGACATTGAATAGTCAATGTAGGAATCCTTCATCTCCTTTTCTATTAGAACCGGGATGACTCTATCGCGATTGTTTTCCATTCATTAAACTCCAGAGTTATATGATAGCTTCTCGGTTTCTAAACATCTAAATTTTTAACATATTGTGCATTTTCTTCGATGAACTTTCTGCGCAAAGGCACATTATCTCCCATCAAAATTGAAAAAAGATGGTCCGCCTCAAACGCTTCTTCGATGGTCACTTGCAGATTCGTGCGCTGTTCCGGGTCCATGGTCGTTTGCCAAAGTTGATCGGGATTCATCTCGCCGAGACCCTTATAGCGCTGAAGCGAGACGCCGTTGTTTCCAAGCTGCTTTAACAGACTCTCCCGCTCATCATCATCATAGACATAATACTCCCGCTTCCCTTTTTTAAGTCGGTAGAGCGGGGGCTGTGCAATGTAAACGTGGCCGTTCTCAACTAATTTTTTCATGTAACGAAAAAAGAACGTCAGCAGCAACGTTCGTATGTGAGATCCATCGACGTCGGCATCGGTCATGATAATTATTTTATGATACCGGAGTTTTTCCGGATTGAATTCCTCTACTCCAAATCCTGTTCCTAATGCTGAAATAATCGTACGAATTTCATCATTGGTGATAATCTTATCAATGCGGGCTTTTTCAACATTCAGTATTTTTCCTTTTAAAGGCAGGATGGCTTGAAATCTGCGATCTCTTCCCTGTTTTGCAGAACCGCCGGCTGAATCGCCCTCAACCAAATAGATTTCGCATTGTGCCGGATCTCGTAATGAGCAATCAGCCAATTTTCCCGGAAGCGAGCCGCTATCAAGCGCACTCTTTCTCCGGGTTAATTCCCGGGCTTTGCGGGCAGCCTCTCGCGACCGGGCAGCGTTTAAACACTTCTCGATAATTTTTTTTGCAACGCTGGGGTTTTCTTCAAGAAAAGAAGCTAGACCATCTCCGAAAATAGACTCTGTAATGCCCTTCACTTCGCTGTTTCCAAGCTTGGTCTTGGTTTGGCCCTCAAACTGCGGCTCCCGGACTTTCGCGCTGATTACGGCTGTCAAGCCTTCTCGAAAATCATCGCCGGTAAGGTTAAAATTGACGTTTTTTAGAAGATTATTCTTTTGCGCATAATTGTTCAAAGTACGAGTCAAGGCTGTTTTAAATCCGACAAGATGCGAACCACCCTCTACAGTATTAATATTATTAACATAAGTAAAAATATTTTCAATATACGAATCGTTGTATTGCAAAGCAATTTCAACATCAACTTCTTCTTTTTCCGCGCGCACATAGATCGGTTTTTTATGAAGCGTGTTGCGGCTCTCATTTAAATAATCGATAAAAGAAACGATGCCGCCTTTATACATATAAGTTGCTGTTTTATCTGTTCCCTCTTCCTTGATAATAATTTCCAAATTGCTATTTAAGAAAGCCAGCTCGCGCATGCGCTCCGAAAGAACCTCAAAATTAAACTCGATCGTCTTGAAAATTTCATTGTCCGGCATAAAGGTCGTCTTGGTACCGGTTGTTTTGCGTTTCCCAATGATTTTGAGATTGTCTTCGGGAACGCCTCTTTTATATCGCTGAAAATAGACCTTTCCGTTTCTTGAAACTTCAACCTCACACCATTCGGATAAACCGTTGACTACAGACACACCCACACCGTGTAAGCCGCCTGAAACTTTATAATTTTTTTTATCGAATTTTCCTCCGGCGTGAAGAATGGTCATCACAACCTCCAAAGCCGGCCGTTTTTCGGTAGGATGCAGATCAACCGGGATACCACGCCCATTATCCACCACCGTTACACTGTTATCTTTATTCAAGGTAATGGTAATCGAGTTACAATACCCGGCGAGCACTTCGTCAATGCTGTTATCGACCACTTCATAAACCAGGTGATGTAAGCCGCGACTGGAGATGTCTCCAATGTACATAGCCGGCCGTTTACGCACGGCCTCCAAGCCTTTTAAAACTTGAATTTGTTCAGCAGTGTATTTTTCCTCGCCTTTTTTTGAAATGTTTTCGACCGTTTCTGCCATGAGTTCGTCTTTACCTCTGTTGTTAGATAAACCAAATATCAGTGATTACTTTTTTTCCAACCGACTCTGTTATTTTTGTCAAAATCTCTTTTTTCATATATACCAGCTCGGTTCTCCATGCGTTATTTTTGACTTTAACATATATGATACCATCATGGATTTTTTCCACACTGGTTACGCCGGCAACCTTCTTACCGACAATTTCCGGCCAATTATTCAAAGCCGAATATTGCTTAACTTTGGTTTCAATGCCTAAGTTTTTGATCAAAACCGAAAGAACATTACCAAGCTTTTTGGGTTTTTTACGCGCAGGCGTGAATCGTTCCATTTTCAATACGATACGTACTTACCTCTCCGATTTTTTTTATGGCTTCCGAATGCTCCCTAAATATTTTTTCTTTAGGACTGGTTAAAAATATTTGACCCAAGTTATAAAGAGAAGCAAAAACTTTTTTTTCTCGTAAATCGTCCAACTCGGAATAATAATCATCTAATAAAAAGATAGGGGTTTCCTCTTTTTTTGTGTTTAAATAATTAAACTCCGTTATTTTCATCGCGATTAAAACTGATTTATGCTCTCCACGCGAACCGAACTTTCTCAAATCTTTGCCGTTTATACGGATGGCTATATCGTCGCGATGTGGCCCAATTAAGGTCAACCCCAATCTCTTTTCTTTTTCATTGACCCTCTGAACAGCTAAATTAAATTCCTCATCTATTGTTACCGAATCAGGCGTGGCAGAAACGGATTCTAACGACATTTCTAAATGATCTTTAGAAAGTGAATATTCTTGATAAATCGGGTTCAAATGCTGCAAAAACTCCTGTAGAAACTCTATTCGTTTTAGAATAATTTGCGTACCGGATCTAATCAAACTGTGCGTCCAGGGTTCAAGAGCTGAATGACTTACACGCACCCCTTCCCGTATACTCTGTAATATTTTATTGCGTTGTTTAAGGATTCTGGTAAATTCTTGAAGACTTGTTAGGTAAGATATACTGACTTGGGATAAGAGTATATCGAGAAATCTTCTACGTTCTGAGGGGCCGCCGGAGGTAATTTTATAGTCCTCCGGTGACATAACCACAACAGGGAATCTTCCAAAAATACGCGATTTACTTTGCAATCGTTTACGGTTAACACTGATTTCCTTTTTACCGTTTCGAATATAATGAATGACGACATTTTTTGTCAGGTCATTGTCTTGCCTGAAAGCCGCCTCAACAGTAAAAGACGAAGCGTGAGTCTTCAGCAATTCTTGATTTTTTGCACCTCGAAAACTTCTCCCCAAACAACTGAGATAAATGGCCTCTAATAAATTCGTCTTTCCTTGTGCGTTTAATCCATAAACCAAGTTGACTTCATCAGAAAAATCAATTTTTGTTTCTTTATAATTCCTAAAATCAGACAAGGAAAGCTTATCGAGGAACATTCATTAATCTTCATTCAATCTAATGGGCATTAAGAGCATCATCACGTCTTCGTCTTCCTGCTGGGAACTCGGATAGATAAGCCCCGCGCTGATTGCATCTTTGAGTTTAAACACGACGTCCTCAGTATCGACGTGGCGCAAAATATCCAAAAGATAGGTAGCATTATAACCGATTTCTATATCATCGCCGTTGTATTCTGAATCGATAGACTCCCGAGCTTCACCGCCAAACTCAATATCTTCGGACTGAATTTTGACAAGATTATTTGATATAGACAATCGAATTTGGTTGGTAATCGAGTTCGAAAAAATAGCAACCCGGCGAACTGAAGAACTGAGTAAGTCCCGGTTTACGATCAGCTCTTTATCATTATCCATGGGAATGACGCGTTCATAATTCGGAAATTGACCTTCAATGCATTTGCTGTGAATAATCGTATTTCCTAGTTCAAATATAATGTGATCATCGCTTAACTTCACGTTAATCTCTTTTGAACTCTGATTTTTTAGTAGAAGGTTGAGCGCCTTTGTAGGAATAACGGTTTCTCTTTCTAAACCTGCAGACTTAAATCCCTTATCTACGATCTTAGCCAAACGGTGTCCATCTGTTGAGACCATGCGTAGTTCGTTTTCCATTACCTTCAGAAAAACGCCCATCAGCGTTGTCCTCAATTCATCAGCGGAAACAGCAAATATCGTTTTATTTATCATATTCATAAAGCGCTCTGAATCGACTGTGAAACTTCCGCTTTCTTCATCTTTGGTCGCTTTGGGAAAATCCTCTTTTGACTCTCCGGATATTCGATAAAAGCCGTTGTCTGTATTCAACAAAACTTTAAAACTCTCATCTACATTAAATTCCAGAGGAATATCCGGCAATTCCCGGACAATGTCGAATAATCTTTTTGCAGGAATTGCGACCGCCCCATCCTCATCTCCTTGAACTGGAATCTGCGTAGAAATCGAGACTTCCAAATCGGTACCCGTGAGATTCAATGTGTTTTCTTGCAAATCCAGTAAGACATTGCTCAAAATTGGAAGAGTGGTTTTCGTGGGGATGACACCAATAATGTTTTGAATGGCTTGATAGAAATCTGCTTTATTGATCTTGAATTTCATATAAGATCCTCGACTCTAAACATAAATAGAAAAGTTAATAATAAATATATAAAGATTCAAGTTAAAAATCTTTGTTATAGTAGGACTGTGGATAAGTTTACGATGGACCTTGAAAAAACTCCATAAGCATAAAAAAGTTAACTAG
>JBHHWX010000019.1:0-24776 GCA_046756745.1 bacterium
GTCCCAGGCGTTGAAATTGATTTGCAATATAGTGTGCGGCAATCCTCGCCCCGCGCGAACCTGTATTTCGCCCCTCAAGCAAGTCGTCTGCCAAAAAATACACATGAGCGCGTAACTCTTCGGCCTGAATGCTATTCAAACCGACATCCGCAAGAACTTTTAAATCATGAGATTCACCCAGATTTTTCAAATGTCCGCCATTAGCCGATGGCATCTCAGTTTGAAAACTGACGCCGAGATAAACTAACCCAAAAGCGACTGCAACCAGCAACAGCAATAGGATAGGAAAACGAAAGTACATTGAAATCTCCTGAAAAGTTAGAAAGTTAATCTGAATTTACAATCTTTATTCATTTTTCAAAAGTTGGGTGCGGATAACTTTTCAATATGTCAACCGATTTCAGGACGTGACAGGCCGTCTCACGTCTGCCTCTCACAGTTCACGTTTGCCCCGTTACCGTTTTACGAACAGTTCGCAGTAAAAGTTTTCAAAGGCCTATGATTTCAGATGCCAGTTATATTTTAAATTCTGCTGCGTAGGGCGATAGTTTTTAATGATTTCGATGGCTTCTAAAGCAGAATCGACCACCGAAAACAGATTCCGAAATCGCGGCTCAATAAACTTCTCGTCAAAGCATTTTTCGAATTGCTTCAGAAGATGATCGAAATATCCGTTTGTATTGACAAAAACGATCGGCTTATTATGGAACCCCAGTTGTTTAAAAGATAAGATTTCGGTGATTTCTTCAAAAGTTCCCAGGCCCCCAGGAAGCGCGACATAAGCGTCTCCGGCGCGTTCAAGTCCGGCCTTACGGCTGCGCATATCTTTATAGACTTCCATTTCTGAGACACCAGGATCAGCGACGCCTAGATCATGAAATTCTTTTAAGATGACTCCGACGACTCTTCCGCCGTGATTCTGGGCAGCCGTACTTAATGCGCCCATTAAGCCGATACGTCCACCACCAAAAACCAAGGTATAACCGTTTTGGGCAAGACATTTTCCGAGCTCACGCGCTGCGATCGTGTAAGACTCATCGACCTGATCGCTCGAAGAGCAATAGACGGTGACCGAATTGCAGATATAGGCTGGCCCCATCTTCTCCCTTTTTTAATTTATCCCTATTCAGGCGTGAGAAGCTTCGGAGTGCAAAACTTTAGTTTTGCACTGTTTCAATGAAAGCTGCAACGCTAAAGCGTTGCACTCCAATACCAAAGGCTAATCGCTCAATTTAATTTAGGTTATCGTTCCCTTTCCATCAAATATCGAGCGCGTTGAAACACAGAGTCGAACATCTGACGCGTCAACTTACCCGTGAACGTATTCTGTTGACTGGGGTGGTAAGAAGCTAACAAAACGACCCGGCTATTGAGCTGGAGCTCGACCAAGTGTCCAAAGCGGGGCCGTTTTTGTAAGTCACTCTCGCCGAGTGTTTTGTAAACATCAAATACAATATCAAAAGCGAATTTGCCGAGCGCGACAATGACACAGAGATTGCGAAGCAGCGGAATCTCGCTGACAAGATAAGGAAGACAGTTCTTCTTTTCCTCCTGTAACGGTTTGTTTTTCGGAGGGGCGCATCGAACTGCCGCGGTAATATAACAATCGTGCAAACGCATGCCGTCTTCTCTTGAAATTGAGTGAGGTTGATTTGCAAACTGAAATTTATGCAGCGTTTCAAAAAGCCAATCACCGCTGCGGTCGCCGGTGAAAACTCTCCCCGTACGGTTGCCTCCATGAGCAGCCGGCGCCAAGCCCACGATGAGCATTTTTGCTCCGTCATCACCAAATCCGGGAATAGGCTTTCCCCAATAAGTTTCATGAGCAAAACGCCGGACTTTTTCCTGAGCGGTCTTTTCCCGCCATTCCACGAGCCTACTGCATTTCCGGCACGCCATCACGTCGTGCTGGATTTGTGCGAGCTGGGCAGAAAATTTTCCGGGTTTATTCTTCTTTTTTTCGACGCTCATTTCTATATAATTGGGCTAAATATTCCGGAGATACCGAAATCCAATGCAGGATGTGCAGGCTTGCCATCTTCAGATACGTTCGGATAACCCCTCCCTTTCTAAATCGCCTGGCAGACGTCACCATTTCCGGGGAGGTCAAAACTACGCGCCCGGCTTTTTTCAATTTTCGCGAAAAATCAACATCCTCAAACAGAGATTGTGCGGAAAATCCTCCAACCGTTTCGTATGTCTGCTTGCGAATAAACAGACCGTGATCGCCGTAAATAATTTTAGTCAGGCGGAACCGGATAAGATTGATTTTCTCAGCAAACCTGAGAACCGGATGGGAATCATCAAACCGGAGCCGAAAGCCCCCGGCAACCACGTCATTGTGCTGCACTACTTTTACAGCGGTTAAACAATGATCCGGCGTCAGCCGGCAATCGGCATGTAGAAACAGGAAAATCTCACCTGAAGCATGCTGAGCGCCAGCAACAAGTTGTTGGCCTCGTCCTCGCGGGGAAACCACGACACGAAGGTTGTGACGTTTGCATATTTCTACCGAACTATCCTCCGAATTGCCATCCACGATGATACATTCCAGTGGAAAGTCCACATTTTCAATGCAGTCATCTATATCCCGCATCAATGCGGGTAAACACTCTTCCTCATTTAAAATGGGAATGATGATACTCAGAGTGGGTGTTCCGCCGCTTGTTCCGATCACACGTGACCCGCTTGGCATTTACCTAATTTAAAATAATCGTTCAGGAAGTCAAGCGATAATGAAGATGATTTCCAACGGATAGTAAAACCCAACGGATGAACAACTTTTTCACCTTCTTCAAAATGTTTGTGGCCGTTATTTCAGAACCTGGACCGAAAGACTCTTTTCTTAGCGAAGGGATTTAGGCTTTTCCGACAGCGTTTCTAACACGGGAAAGCCAACGATATTTCAATTGCTTCTTAAGGTTGATTTCATTAAATTTCTTCTCATTCGTGTTTGAATAAAACTCTAACATGAATGTCATTCCGGCAATCACTCCGCTTAAAGATTGCGGGACAGGTTGAAACCGAAATTTCGTCATTTCAGGTATGGATTCCCGCTCAAAACATTGCGGGAATGACAAGAAAATTGGAGGATATATGGCGTCTGTTTCAGATTTCAGGAATGGTATGGCCATTCGGTATAATGGTACGGTTTGGATCGTCATTGAATTTCAGCATGTCAAGCCTGGCAAAGGACAAGCCTTTATCAGAACCAAGCTCAAACAATTGAAAACGGGCAAAGTCGTCGACAATACCTTTCGACTCAGCGAGAACATCGAGGAAGTGCGTCTTGAAGATAAGCAAATGCAATTTCTCTATGCAGCCGGCGACGATCTCTGTTTTATGGATACCGAAACTTACGATCAAATCAACCTGCCCAAAGATATGCTCGGTCAGCAATTGCATTTTCTTCGCGAGGGAAACATGGTGAGCGTTCTTTTTTTAGAGGGCAACCCGGTTACGGTGAGTTTACCGATGTTCATCGAATTAAAGGTAACCGAAGCTGCTCCTGGGGTCAAAGGCGATACGGTTTCGAACCTGCAAAAACAGGTGACGTTGGAAACCGGAGCTGAAATTCAGGTACCGTTGTTCATCAAGGAAGGGGACGTTTTAAAAATAGATACACGGGATTGTCGATATATCGAACGAATAAGTAATTAGCTTAGTACCTGACAGGCTAAATCCTGTCATTATTGCAAGACTTGAAATCACAAACAAAACAAATACATATTTTTTAAAGTGGTGTGGAGGCTGTTGTTTTGTTCATTGTGATTTGTAGTTTGAGATATATTTGGGATTTCCGGCTTGTCCGGGTTAAGTTACACCCAATAAAAAAGGCCGCTGTAAATAGCGGCCTTTTTTTCTTTGCTCCAATTTATTATATTGACCGTTAAAAATCCCAAACCCTTAACAAAAAAAGCGCTCAAATACACAAAAAACCGACCAACAACAAAAAAAGCGACTCTTGGATAATAAATACGCTTAAGAAGTTTTGCTTCCATACAGTGTTAAAAGCCTCCTGTAAATAATTTAAAAACGGCGGTAACATAGTCTTTTTATGAGTCAATGTCAAGATTTTTTTAGAAAATAAATAAAACTTAAATTTGATTAAGATCATGACATATCGTCAAAAACTTCAGGGTACTTCAGGCCGGAACCGGTATTAAAAAGGACAACTTTGTCGTCGTTTCTCACCTCTCCGAGCTCTTTCATATGCTTTAATGCGGCCCAGGTCGCGGCGCCTTCCGGGCAGAAAAAGATACCTTCGGCGGTCGCCAATTCCCGAACCGACTCTAAGATTTGTTCGTCGCTCACTGAAATGGCCAATCCGTTACTTTCGCGAAGCGCTTTCAGAATCAAGGCGTCACCAAACGCGTGAGGAACCCTTAAGCCGGCAGCTATCGTTTGGGCATTTTCAAACACCTCGGCAAACTCAGCGCCGGCTCCAAAAGCGCGGGTAATCGGATCACAGCCGTTTGACTGAACCGAGATCATTCTGGGCATTTTATCGGCGATCCAGCCTATTTCCAGCAGCTCGGCAAAGGCTTTCCACATACCGATCAAACCCGTACCTCCTCCTGTCGGATAAATGATGACGTCGGGCAGTTCCCAATCGAATTGTTCTGCCAGCTCGAGTCCCATGGTTTTTTTTCCCTCGAGTCGATACGGTTCCTTTAATGTGGAGACGTCGAACCAGCCCAGCGCTTCTTTTTTCTGGGCAACGATTTTCCCACAATCGCTGATAAGACCATCGACTAAGGTCACCTGCGCGCCAACAATTTTTGACTCGATGACGTTGATTCTTGGCACATCGCGAGGCATAAAAATGAAGCACTCCATACCGGCCCGGGCCGCATAAGCAGCCAGAGCGCCGGCAGCATTCCCAGCAGATGGAATGGCGACTTTCTGCACTCCCAACTCTTTTGCTTTCGAAACTGCCGCTGACAAGCCGCGCGCCTTAAAACTCGCCGTCGGTATTTGGGCCTCGTCTTTCACCCAGACATGATTCAACCCGCAGGTCTTCCCCAGTTTTCGAAACGGAATGAGCGGCGTCAGCCCCTCTCCTAAAGTCACAATATTTTCTTCATCGATCATGGGCAAGAGCTCACGGTAACGCCACATGGTCGGGTCCCGTTCCAAGAGGATATTTTTTTGAAGTTGTGATCGAGCGCGTTCTAAGTCATAAACCACCAGAAGCGGTTTTGAACAGGCTGTGCAAAACGTTTGCAATTGTGAATGGTCAAATGAAGTTTCGCACTGGCTGCACATCAGGTGTGAGATAAAAGAATTTTGTGACATAAGTCCTCATTTTTTTTGTTCATTTCCAAAGTAAAGATAACGGTCTAATAATTTTACAAAAGAGCTCCATTTTACTTCATTCGTCATCTCTTTGCTGCGAATTCTTAAAAAGGCATTCGCTTTCGAATCCAGCTCATCAGCATAGTATAAAATGAGACCTTCCAGAGTCATGGGAACCACTGGCGAGGCCTGTTCGAGTTTACCTTGATGGCTCAAAATGAGATGAATGATCTGGTTTTCCAAATCTTTGGGGAAATCAGGAATTCTTTTGATTTTTTCACAGACAATTTGCTCGCCGAGAACGATGTGGCCGACCAACCGTCCCTCATCCGTATAATCGATGAGCGTATGATAAGAAAAAGTTTTGATTTTACCGATATCGTGTAACAGTCCGCCGGCGACAAGCAGGTCGCGATTGCCTTCCGGAACAACCTCACTCACTTTGAGGCTGATATCCGTAACCGAAAGCGTGTGTTCCAACAACCCGCCGATATAATTATGATGCCACAGTTTTCCCCCGGGGGCATCTTTGAATTGAGCGCGAATCGTGTCATCATGAAAAATTTCATGCAAAAGTTTCTTTAAGAAAGGATTGTCAACACTTTTTATGTGGGAGTCAAGTTGCGATAAAAGCAGGTCGCGGTCTTTTTCGACTACGGCCAGCAATTGCTTGAGATCGAAATCGTCACTTTTTTCTGCTTTACGAATTTTTTCGACATTCAAGTGAAGCCGCTGCTTAAAATGAATGGCGTTCGCCTTCACCTTAACAATATCGCCTTTTTCAACCGCTTCAAAACCCGTGCGTGCGTTTTCCCACAGGGTGGCGCTCACTCGTCCCGAGGCGTCTCCGAGCTCCAAGGAGAGGTACGGCTCGTTAGAACCTTTTTTGGACTTGAGCTCTTTTCGCCGTAGAACAAAGAAGGCGATCACCTTGTCGCCGGGTTTGATGTCTCGAATCATTATAAGAAGACCTTAATTATTGGACTCGGGCACGAGGAGAAGGCGCTGGGGTGCGGTTTGCGATATTTCCATGCGGTCCATGATCATCGGGTGGACTTTCCCTTCAAGCCAAAGCGGCGCTTGATCTTTGTAATGCTCACTCAGCGGATGTCCCGATTGCCCGGAGGTGATCACGGAGTATGCATGATGCGGTTCACTCAGATCAACCAACTGTCGAGTGGACGCCCCAATAATCGCTTTAAAAGGGGCACGCAAACGATATTCACCGTTGTTGACAGTCATCTTGGAACCGCCGCGGGAATAGGGACCGAGATTAAATACCATGTCTAAAGGCTTCCTGCGGCCCAAGGGATGGGACATCGTCAACGTATGCAATTCGCCCCATTTCCAATTACTGATATTATCGCCAGCTAGTTCCGCGAGCATTCGGCCGGCATCAGCGAAGCTTTGAACGATTATATCGTGTTTCGTTTCAATTTGTTGGGTTTCAATGTTATCAAACCATGATGAGCTTTTTTTCAGAAACAGAGAGCTTATCACGCGGCTCGGTACGTTACTGAGTCGAGTATAGCCTTGAAATAAATCTTCTCCCATCTCGTCTTGAAATGTATTTTCGATAAGTTTGAGGAAAAATGCATTAAAAATAGCTGCAGCCACGCTCTCCGGAGTTTCGCTTCCATCCCAGGTCTTCACTAAATCGTATAACGTGCGGAGCTCCATGTCTGATGTCGTGTCCAATTCGGTGCGAATGTGCTCGAGCAGGGTGGGCAACATCTCTTTCGCCTGTAGAGAGACTACGTCCGACTGCATGTTTTTGAAATCATCGAGGGTCAAACTATCTCTGTCCGTGAGCATCTGCCGGATTCTGGCGGCGCGGTTTGGCGGCTCCCAAAGATTGGTCAGATAGTACGGATAACGATCATCGACGATTTTATTATTCGCCGTCACAATGAAGTTCTCAGGAGGATTGACCATATGAGGCATCTTTTCAAAAGGCACATCCCGATACCACTGGCCTGTTTGCAGCCAACCGCGGTGCACCGAGACCCCGGTTGAATTGCGACGAATAGGGACCCGCCCGGCTAAATAATAACCGATATCGCCATCGGCAGAAGCAAAGACAAAATTTTGGGCAGGGACTGCGAAGTGCCGGATGGCGTCGGTGAAATCGTCCCAGGTTTGGGCTTTTTGTAGTTTTAAAACCGTCAGGAACTCATCACTAAAACGATGACCGGTCCAGCGGAAAGTGATGACTTCCGGTTGATCTTCAAGGTACGGATGAACATCGGAGATGATCGGCCCATTGCGGCTTATCGATATCTTAAATGTGACCGGGTTTGCATCTTTGACCAGAATGGTTTCTTCGACAACATCAAAATCAACCCACTCTCTCCCGTTGCTATACTGGTTTTTATTATCAGGATTAATTTTTTCCAAAAAGAAATCCACATCGTCGGTCATGCCGTTGGTAAGTCCCCAAGCAATATTTTCATTATGGCCAATCATGGGAGCGGGCGTCCCGGGCAAGACGACTCCGGCGCTATTTATGTCGCCGCCGGAGAGATGCATCTCATACCATACTGACGGAGCGGTGATCTCTAAATGCGGATCGTTTGCCAATAACGGTTTACCACTCAGAGACTTTTTACCCGAAACGACCCAGGAATTGCTGCCCAGTTGAGCGCTGTAAATATTCAAAAATTCCCGCATCGCCAATCCGTTTTTCGCAAAACCTTGAACTCCGTTCCAAAACAGACTCGGGCTTTCAGCCACGATCACCGGGCCTGATTTCGGATAGTCAGGAAAAACCTCGCGGGCTTTGCGTTCGCCTACTTTCTGGACTAATTGGTGCAAGACAATGTCGACATACCAGCTAAAGGACAATTTCCAGGCCATAAATCGGCTAAAAGCAATCGTGTCTTCCGGTTTCCACGGTTCGGGTGAGTAGCCGAGGAGAGAAAATTCCAGTGGCAGACGATCTGAATTGTCAGCAATGAAAGCATTGACCCCGTCTGAATAAGCCTCTAACGCGAACCTGGATGGAGTTGAAAGGGAGTCTGCGATCTGCTGTGCAAGCCGGTGAAAACCCCAATAGCGAACATATTTGTCATTTTCGACTGCCGCTTCGCCAAAGATTTCGGCTAATCTTCCCGAAGCGATACGGCGGTTGAGGTCCATTTGCCAAAGGCGATCTTGAGCTGTGACATAACCCACTGCTTTAAATAAATCGCTCTCATTTCCGGCAAATATATGCGGAACTCCATGCTCATCGCGAAAGACCTGAACTTCTTCCTGTAAAATGTCCAGGTGAATCTTTCCATGAGTCATAGGCAATGATTTCGTGAGTAGACGATAGCTAAGGAAGACGAAGACAAGAATCAAAATCAGAATAAATACAGCAACATTTGCAACAATCCGGGTTCGTTTCGTCATAGATATGATTCTGGTTAAAAGAACTCAAAATAGCCGATCTTAATTTCCCGCGTCACGTCCGCAGCGCCGTTTTCCAACAGATTTTTAAGATGAAACTGCAAGAAGAGGCGATCCGAAAAGGACCATTGAAAACCCAAATTCATATAGCCGTTTCCCGAACCAAATTGCGGCTCGTTTTCATTGTCGTTGCGGGCCACATCGTACTCAAAGATAAAACGGAATTCGGGGTTGAAGCTGAGGTCCGCCCCGAAAAAAACGTTGAGATCTTTATCGTCATCGTCGTTTTCCAAACTGTAGTTGATTCCCCCATGAATACCGAGATTATGAAAGATCGCATAATTCTTGCTCGCCACCGCATAAAGCCCTCGTGACTTTATTTCATAGCGATCGAGTGCGTCATTGTAGGGGCCATAGCCCTGAGAATTGAAACCCAATGTGATTGCCGGCGCCACAAACGTCTCATCAATAAGTCGAATCATCGCTTGAAAACCGGGCTGCTGATTCCAGTTGACGTCGCCGGATCCGATGATGTTTTCGCCGCCAAAGGACAGACCGAACATGAACCGGGGGGTAATTCCCACAGCCACCCCGCCAAGCAGCCCGCCGTTCCCGAACATTCGTAATGTGATATCAAAGCTCCCTCGCTCGAGCGTACCCGCAGTCGGGAGATCCACTAATAATCTCTGCTGAATGCCTTGTTGGGCAGAAGAATGCCCAATCCAGCACACGAGAATAATCAGAATACTCAGAAACGGTTTCATCCTCTCTCCTTTGTTAACTTAAAATCAATAAATCCCCTTGACAGCGCCCCCGTCAACCTGAATCGAGGCGCCGGTGATATAACTCGCACACTCGGACGCCAAAAACACAACCAAATGCGCCAATTCCTCGGGGCGTCCCATACGTCCCATTGGAATTGTCTCCGTAATCCTTTTGTCGATGTCCTCTGCGCCTTGTCCGGTTGCCTGTGCGCGGCCATTGATAATCTCAGTAACACGCTCTGTGCGCGTCCAGCCGGGACAGACGTTGTTGATCAGAATGCCCTCTTTTGCGACTTGATTCGCCAGGGTTTTGGCCCAGCCGATAACCGAAAGCCGAAGACTGTTGGACAAAAGCAGCTCGTCGATAGGTTGTTTCACAGACACCGATGTGATATTGATGATACGCCCCCACTTCTGTTTTCGCATAAAAGGAAGCGCCTCGCGTGTCAACCGCACTGACGACATCAAAGTGATGTCGATGCCTTTTTGCCAAGCGTCATCGTGCATGTCCCAGAAAAATCCGGCAGGCGGCCCGCCAGCGTTATTGACCAAGATATGAATTGTGCCAAAATGCTCGATCGTTTCGGCGACCAGTCTTTTAATATCGGCGCTTTGGGTTAAATCCGCTCGAATCGCCAGAACGTCCGCCCCGCCGAAGGACAGAATCTCTTCGCGAGCTTTGGTCAAATTTTCTTGGTTTCGGGAGCAGAGGATAACTTTAGCTTTCTCCTTTGCGAGAGCGACAGCCACAGCCTTGCCCAACCCTTGACTCGACGCTGCGACCAAAGCGACTTTATCCGTTAAACCGAAATCCATGATATTTACTTAATCTCTGGCCCCGATTCCCAATCATAACCAATTTCAGGATCATCGTGTGCGATTCTGCCTTCCTCTTCGGGATCATAAATATTAGAGGTAATATACAGAAGATGTGCGACATCTCCGAGCACCTTACATCCATGAGCAACTCCGGGAGGAATCTTCACGACTTTTGCGCCGTAATTCTCACCCATAAAGATTTCTTCGGTTTGACCAAAAGACGGGGAATCTTTCCTAGTATCATAGAGTCCTAATTTAATATTACCAACCGGGAGATACCACCAGTCTACTTGGGTTTTGTGGACATGCCAGGCTTTTGCCACGCCGGGGTACATAAGCGAATGGCTAAACTGGCCGAAACCCTCGCCAAAAAAGTCATCATTCTTACGTATTATCTCCCTGAAAAAACCGCGTTCATCCGGATAGGTCGTCAGCTCTTTAATTTCAACGCCGTGGATCATAAAGAATACACTCCTTACTAAGGTTAGCAATATTAATGTGCAATTTTTGCCAAAAATGTTTGATAATCGAAATTTGGGCTATTGTCTTCATTGTGACATTGCAAGCACGTTTTCTCGCTGATAGCGGCAAAATCTACGGCCTCACCGTTTGAGGAGACATTGGAGGCTTTTTTCTTACCCCGAAAACGCTCAAAATGTGTTTTCACACGAGTTGAGACAAGTTGGTGACAAGTCACACATTGTACGCTCACTAAGTCTGGTGAATCTTTTAGACTTGAAAATCCCGATGATTGACCAAATAGAGTCGTGTGGCACTGTTGACAATCCGGATTGTGTGCCTGTTTTTTCTGTACCAACGTTTCCCAAGCATGAGCATGAGGCGTCGACCTCCACTGTTTGTGCTGATTATAGTGGCAGCCACGACACGTTTTTTCACTCATCAGACTGTATCCGGTCTTTGCTTTCGGACTTTCCAAAGGGAAGGCCAGCAGGACCTCATCGTCGTACTGCTTCACAACGTTCGCCAGCTCCTCATCATCCTGATATTTATCACTGAGGGCGACCGTCTTACCTTCAGCTTGCGTTATTCTTCCCCCGGATAGAGTAAAATCGAACTGTCCCAAATATTTGCCTTTCGAGCCCGGCTGCAAAACATAGGACTTGCCGACTTTATGCGGATTTCTTAAATGGCTGCCGTTGTGCCCGCTCACAACAATATCGATACCTTCGATTTTTTCGGCAAGAGAAATCGCCCCGTTAATACTCAAATGCGTTAGGGCAATGACCACGTCGCACTTCTCTCGCAGCTCCTTCACAGAAGCCTGGGCAGCGCTAATGGGATCTTCTATTCTGAACCCTGTCGCGGGGGTGACCGTGCGCCCCACTCCCTGCGCTAACGTGACGCCAAAAATTCCAAACTTACGCCCTTTTACGGTCTTAATAATATACGGTTCGGCAAAAAGTTTATCCTTGGCAATGTCATAAATATTTGCAGAGATGAAAGGCAGATGAAACTTATCCCGCATCTCCTCGAGGAACGCGACGCCATATTGTAAGTCTTTTTCACCTAAAGTTATCGCATCGTATTTTAATAGAGACATCCCTTTAAGCAAGTATTCAACTTTCAGAATCTGAGATTTGGACTTGGAGCTGCCAAAATCACCGCCATCAACCATCAGTTGAGCTATGTCGTCATTTTTTAAACTGTTCATGTAGCTGGCTCGCCGAGCCAGTCCGCCGTACTGGCTGACCTTTCACCCACAAGGTTTAATATACCCGTAAATGTCGGCTGTATAAAATACCCGGCACGAGGTTTCCTCAGGAACGGTATATGAAGTCGATAAGACCAGCAAAACAACCAACGAAGTGAGTAGGGTGCTCACAATGATTTTACTCTTGTTTCTTAGCATGATGGATACGACCTCCATTTCGAATAGATACTGTTTTGTTTGCTTTATTCATTCGTAATGAACCGAAAACTCGAAAAATGCGTGATTAAAAACCTCTTCGCGAAGGCGTCCCGCCGAGCTAAGCAGGAATTCACCCCCGGCCAATCACAAAAACTAATATAATATAAAACGTCTGAAGCACTTTTTCAATCAACATTTTAAAATTTTCTCATTTTCATAAAAAAACAATACAAATAAAAAAGGCAAATGATGAAAAAATCCATCATTTGCCTGTTTTCAGTTATATGAAGGAGGAAAGGAGTTTACTTGTCAACCAGGGTCTTTCTGTCTTGAGTGACATAGCGCCAGGTATCGTAATTCTGTAAAACTTCTTTAATCGCACGTCCCCCACTGTCACCAAAAACATCAACCAAAACTCGAAGATCTCGCATATTAACGTCACTGCCGATTTTATGATGTAACTGGCTCATCAACTGAGCGTAATCGAACTCTCCATCCGGATCAAAAACCAAGCCTAACTTCGCACTCAACTCGTCCGGCGTGTAAAGCACTGCCCGCTCCAAGGTTTTCCTCAAATGACGATCGACGAATTTGATATCCTCGACCTTTTCACGCCAAGTGGGATGATTTTGGATCAATTTCATGATCTTCACTTCGGTCCTATCTAATGAGCCTCCGGAAGCGCTTTTTCTGTTCAAGCGCGCCAAGTACGATGAGGCCAAACCGGTTTCAATGAGCGAATTGACAAAAGAGACCGTCTCATTAGAGGAAGAATTGATTCTCTGCACAGCCCGCTTCTGGCTCACTTTTGGTTTCTTTGCTTCCCGTGGCTCCTGGTATTGCACTTGTGGCAACGGCACAGGCGACTTTTGGGCGGTCTCTACCTGAGTCTCTTTCTCTCTGGCAAACGATTTCCTAGTGACAATTTGACCGCCTTTTCGATAAGCATCGAATTCTTTTACAGACAGCACCATACCATCAGCCAATTTTATGCCTTTAATCCTTTCGATGTTCAGAGTCTCACCGTATTCATAGGCTTTCTTCCAATTATTCGTTTCAAAGGACACGGCATGATTGGATATGTCCGTAATTTTTCCTTTGATGCTGCCTCCCTCTTTGAGGAGAATCGTTACGGTTTCCTCTTTCTTGATCACAGATGACGCAGCGCATCCGATTAAGAAAAGAACAATGGCTTGTAAATAAATTCCCTTCATCATGGCATGCACCTCTTTAAGACTAATACCTAAACGCCAAGGAGACGAAAACCTTGTTTACTTTAATATCCTCGACATAATCTCCGATGTCATCCGTTTGGGGTAAACCGGAATCGAAGGCTTTCCAAAATCCGTGAACCAAACCGATATCTAACTTGACCTGTTTATCGATAAGAAACCCAAAGCCTGCTGATAAGAATTGCTTGTCTTCATCCTGATCCCGGTTCTGTAAAATGGATGGATCGAGAAAATATCCGGCCCGAAAGCTCAAACCGGTCAAAGGCAGGGTAAATTCTCCTCCCAAACGAATTCGTGTTGTGGGACGGTATTTATCGCGAATAATTCGATTGGCTTCCGTTTCGGTTAAATCAGAGACGGGCGGCTCCGAAGTAAAACGAATCTGCGACCAGTCGTTATATTCGAGATCTCCGGAAAAAACAAAGTTAAGGAAATTGACGGACGCACCGGCGGTGAACGTCCAGGGGGACTTGATGTTATATTCAAAGAATCCGGAATTGACGCTGTCGATGAAAGTTCCGTCATCAAACTCGGTCAATTCATGATAAGACCAATCTTCTTCTACTTTAAATTTAACCGGCGTCGATATCGTTGCCCCGATTCGCATAAGTGGGCCAAACCTGAGCAGGGAACCGAGTTTAAGATTAAATCCGGTAATATCTGTATTGAGGTTGTCTTCCGTTGTAAAACGATCGAATGTATACTTTTGCGTATTGTCGGATTCACGAAAAGTTGACTCGAAATCCTCACCTCCGGTCCAAAAGTTTAACCCCAACCCCACAGACATGTTTTTCGAAACATCCACAGCGCCGGATAGATTCCAAACATTCAAAGTTCCATTACTTATCTCCCGCCATGCTTGGCCAACTTTGTCATCCGGAGTGTCGTTGAACCACTCAAAAGCGAAATTTGAATCAAACGTTTTCACTCGATTAAAACCAAACGAGAAAACCATGCTTCCCCGAACGGTGGGTACAGGATAAGCCAAACCGAAATCACTCAACTTCGTAAACGAGGCGTCGTGTTCAACATCATCGGTACTCAAATTAGACAACCCGGTCGTACTCTCACGCATGAGATGACCCATTGAGCCAAAAAGCTCAATTCGTCGTATCCCGGTCAACGTAGCCGGATTCCAAAATGACGCCGAATAATCTCCGCCAAGCGCCGTATAGGCCCCACCCATGCTTACTGCCCTGGCTCCCGGACCCAATTGAAACCCCAAAGAGAAAATTTCTTCCTGGGCCGAAGACGTTGACAGTGTGATGAGTAAGAAACAGAGGCTCCCTAATCGCCCAAACATTTTTTTATTTAACAACATAGCTCCACTCCTGTTCTTTTCGTCCCACGCCCTTTAGCGTCTGCTTCTTCTATTTGAGCTGCTTTTACTCGAACGACTTTTTGAAGATGAGCTTTTCGATGATCTCGATGAAGAGACGCTCTTGTTGCTCGAGCCTCGACGGCTGCTGCTCACGCTCGAGCTGCTGCTTTTAGAACGTGTGCTCTTCGGCTTGTAGCTCCCGGATTTGCTGCGTGAGTTGCCGGAGTGATATTTTTTTCGCGTTTTGCCTGAAGAACGGCGTTTAGCGACTTTACCTTTGCTCGAACGAGAAGAACGCTTCTTAACCGTTCCGGAGCTCTTCTCTGCTGACTGCTTGGAAACGCTTTTTCCCTTTCGTGTTCTCGAACTTGATTTAGGTTCTGGCTTCGAAACTGGCACCCCAACCGGCTTATAAGATCTTTTGCCTCGATTGCGTACAATCCTTCCGGAAGAACGTCCTGATTTCTTTTTTATGCGGCCATTATCCAAACTCGGCTTGGACCCTGACTTTGAATCGTTGGAAGCGTGCTTGTCTAAATCACGAGTTCTGCGTCGCCGCGACGACTTCTCTTCTTTCAAGTTCGAATCCGGGTTCCTTGCAATTTTAGCGCCGCGAATAGAGGCCTCATTGTTTCGCCTTCTTGTTGAAGAACCCCATGATGCCCCTTCGATGGCTGACCCGTCTCCTCTACGCGTACTCGAGCTCACCGCTGGACGGTTAACCACAGTCCGGTTTGGCTGGTACCCGAAATCATCGCCTCGTCGTGTCCCCCTTCGGCTAAAGTCACGTCTTTCTCTGGGAGTGATAACCACTCCATGGCCTACCCCCGAATTATAGTATGGATTATAAAAAGCATAGGAGCGGTAAGGTCTTCTATAACAGCCCCCACCAAAATAAAATCCAAAGCCGCTATACCGGTAACGGTATCCCCAAGGATTGTAATAACTGCTATAATAAAACGGATCGTAGTATCCTATATGGATCGAAACATGGTTCGAATAGGGGGTGTACTCATCGTAGAAATAGGGTTCAAAAAACGGATCGTACCACCAGGGATCGGGATAATAGCCAGTATAATGAAAATCGTGGTAGTATCGACGGGTGACGTGTACGTCGGTATACAGCTCGTCCTCTTCGTAGTACTCTTCGTCGTCATAATCCTCTTCATATTCTTCATCATACTCTTGTTGGTATTCCTCATCTTCGGATTCTGCATATTGTTCATCATATTCGGCATAGACACGTTCTTGTGTTTTGGCCTGAGGTTTCGCGAGCTGTGTATAGCATCCGGAAATAAAAAAAACTGAAACCAAAAGCAAAAGCACCCAAACGCCTCGACTTTTTAATTGCGTGTTCATTTTCATCTCTCCTTCCAAACCAAAATTTATTGACGTCTCGTTCACAATTTGATAAAAATACTTGCAAAGCCTATGCCAAGTTAGTGATTGACCGAAAACTATTAACATAGCTGTCATTGCGAGGCGTTTTTTGCCGAAGCAATCTCATGCCGTTCCTAAAAAGGAGATTGCTTCGCTGAGAAGCGCTCGCAAGACATCAAAAATCAAGTTTTCGGTTAATCACAAGTTAGGAAATAAAATAAATCGAAAGTTCACTCTCAAATAATAACTAATTTTTGTTAAGCATGGCAAGGGGATGATCGACTCTTGTAAACTTTGTTTACAAAAAATTATTTCTTCAAATCAAACCGGTAAGGTTGTGTTATCCAATAACTCACGGCTTTTTTCCCCTCTTTCGCTGGTGTAAACCGGCTTCCTAAGGCCGCCTCAACAGCGGCTTGCGCGCATTTTTCACTTCCAGTTGTATTATCGAGAACTTGGGCTTCGACAACCCGGCCCTTATTGTTGATATGAATGCTGAGCTTAACGATTCCTCGAACACCCTTTTTCTTTTCTTCTTCAGGATATTCCGGGAAAACCCAAGCTAAAGGTCGAGGTGGAGAGAGTTTTGTTCCTGCTATCGGTGCGCCCTCCGGAATTTCGTCAAAGATGGTTGAGAATTGTAACGTTGTCTCCTCTATCGTGACATCCTCGGGGATATTCTCATTATCAGACGGAATCGGTACGGTCGGTTTCGGAGGAGGCGGGGTTCTTCTTACTTGATGGGTTATTGGAATTTCTTCAACGTGAATCTGAATTTGGCCGCCAGGCAGGTCTTCTCTTTTGACGTCCAAGTTTGGTGAAATATAAATGAGGATGTTGAAAAATAATAGCGTGAGAACTAACGCCTTCTTAAAATTAAAGGAGTAATAAGATTTATTATCGGACGAAGTTTTTTTGTATTCGACTTGCACAAAAGGGCCGTTTCTTTTTTTACATCATATTTTCTCAATCATTTCCGCTTGGACCCATCCAACCTTTCCATCGAGTAAACGAATCTTGGCCCAATTACTCGACAGCTCCTGCATTTGGACTTTGACTCCCTCATGCAAGGTAAACATCTCAGTACTTTTCTCGTTTGGGGCGCTTTTCACATCAACCTTAGGAACTAAAACAATCGCTTCGACTCTGTTTTCAATCTCATACACTTTTTTTAAAAATAAAGCAGCGCTCGTAACAAAGAAAAAACCGACGATAAAAATTAATGTTAAGTTCGTTTTGCTTAAAAGTCCTTTTGTCAAAATCCGGAATATCCCTAACCCGGTAGCGAACAAATAAATTGCAATTGTGATTGCACCAAGCGTGTTTATACTTAACATACCTGTTAAACGGGAAATCCATTCCATAAAAAAAACTTGCGGTATACGGGGAATCTTATCGACGATCGAGAGATTCGCTAATTCTAAGTTGAAATTGATATCCTCATTTTTAGGATTCAACTTTTTAGCTCGCTCATAATTCAGAATGGCGAGAGAGATCTGTCCGTTTTTATAATAAGCGTTGCCCAAGTTATAATACACTTCCCAACTTTCATATCCTAATTCGATTATTTTTTGATAGTGCGAAATCGCAGTAGTATAATCTTCGTTTTGATAAAATTCGTTTCCTCTGACAAAATGAACATCTTGTTCATCAGCACATAATCGTGCTAAGGGCATGAACGTAATAATAAGAATCGTTGCAAAAATTATTTTTTTTATGTCGCGTGTTGGCATCATATTTCTTTGTCTAAACTGATCAGAGCTTTTTTGGCTTTTTCAATAAAATTTTGCATTTCATTATTATCTACTGTGCTCGGGGAAAATCTCTTTAAGTCACAAGTCCTTAAACATGTGAGATAGTTAGCAACCGTTTCCTCTTTGACTCCCCGCTCACGCAGCATAGAATCCACCTCATCTGTCATCAAACCGGCTGCTGAGACATTCAGTTTATCTCCGACAAATCCCATTAAAGCTTTCGACACTTCACCGTAAAAGCCGCGGTCGTTCCCGCTTGTCATCGCTCTGTGGGCAAGCCGCAGGCGTTTGGAAGCCATCTGATTCGCTTTTCGGCTGCGGGCATACGCAACATTTGTGCTCATTTTGTCTCTATGCTTCCGAAAGCCATAAGCCCCGGCCAAAGCGACTAAAGGAAAAAATACAATCAAAAAAAAGGGAAGCTGCTTATAGAAAACCGAGCCTATCTTTTGAAATTCCGGCAGTCGTAACTGAATAAAGCGAATATCTTGACCGATGAATTTAACCTCCTCTTTTGAAGAAGCTAACGGAACGCTCACAAACGGTTGATCTCCTTTCGCAACCTTGATTTCTATCGGCGGCGTTTTGAGCGTTCTGTAACGATTACGGGATATATCAAAGTAAGAAAATAAAAACGGTTTAATCGTCTGTTTGCCAGCGAAACGGGGAATGAGAACGAATTCAAAAGTTTTGCTGCCGGATATGCTGCCGCCAGTACGTTTGATGTTCTCACTAATTTTAGGATCATACACCTCAAAGTCCGACGGGAAATCTCCTTTCGGCTGGGTCAGAATTTTAATATTGCCTTGCCCAGCGAGGGTGACCTTCAGAGTGATCGCCTCGTTTGTCTTCACGTTCTGTTTGTCGGTGGTTGCGGATAAAGAAAATTTTCCAACCGCTCCGGAAAAATCGGCCGGTTTGTTAGCTTCCGGTAGCGGGAGAACATCGATCTTAATCGCATTTGAACGAATTGTACGTGTCACGGTACGCCCCAGAGAAAGAAAAGGATCATCAAAAAAGCTGTCAAAGAGATCACGCCTCTGGCGGCGGTTCTTTACCCGAACCTCACAATTAATCTCTAATGGGTCTAATGTTTTTTCACCCGGCCCTTGAGGGAACAGGGCGATTTTTTTAATTTCTGCCACATTGTACCGACGGCCGTTAATGATTTCTGTTTTTAGAGTCGGTCTTTGCGGTGTTGGAAAATCTTCGGCCCAAAAACCAACCGTATTGGGCAATTGTGAAATACCATAACTGGTGATCGTAACCGTTAAATAGAGTTTGTAGGTTACGGTCACGGCTTCGTTCTGATAAACCTGTTTTTTGTCCACAGAGGCGCGAAGAAACAAGGCTTCTGCAAGAGTCTCTGTAGCAGACGGCTGTCCTCGATTCGAAGATCGAGATTGTCCTGAAGACGGTCCCGTCGTCACCTGGATTGCGATGGAGTCGGACTCAAAAATTTTCCCTTTGAATTGAAGCTTGATCGGAGGGATGACGAACTGTCCTACTTTCGTTGCGATGAAATGATGTGTAAAGCCTCTGGTAACGGTCATTTGACCGTTGATAATTTGCGTGTTCATGGAGCTGCTGGTCCCGAGGAAGGACGCGAAGTCTTCAAGATTCGGAAGGGGTGGCTGGGGCGCGCGATTCGCATCTTCCCCTGATAGTTCGACAGTTAATTGAAACTGCCGATCCTTAGCGATGTGGGTCTGATTCACATAAGCGTTGATTTTCAAATCCTGGGCCAAAAGGTCGCTTAGCACAAAAAAACTAAGTCCTAGTAACACGGCCTGAAAGAGCGTTTTCCTTCGCGACGGCGTCCTCGCCGAGCAGACTCTATGCTGAGACGCCCTCGGCGAGACGCCCTCGGCAAGTGACTTAGACTTTTCCGACTGCTTTTCGAGAGTCCGTAATATTTTTTGTACCAGAGTTTTCTTCATTTTACCAATCTTTGCCGCGAAAAGCCCGTCTCGGTTTTTTTGCTCGCTGTTTCTTTAAAAGGTCTTGCTCTTCATTCTGCAGCGCTTCTAATATCCGCTCAGCATCTTCCTTGGAGATTTCCTGCTGCTGTGCGGCTTGTTGTTGCTGTTCCTCTTGTTGCTGCTGCTCTTGATTTTCTTCGGATTGTGCGGGCTGTTCTTGCTGCTGCTCTTGTTGTTCCTGCTGCGATTGCTGCTGGTCTTGATTCTGTTGCTGGTTTTCTTGTTGCTGCTGATCCTGTTGCTGTTGATCTTGATTTTGCTGAGGCTGCTTTTGTGCGTTATCTTTCAGTTTTGCGCGGACATACTCCAGGTTGTATTTCGCATCCTCGTCATTCGGATTCAGCTCAAGCGCTTTTTTATACATCATGATGCTTTCGGGAAGCTTTCCCATTTTATACAGGGAATTGCCCAAATTGTAATAGCTCTGTGCCTGCAACCGGATATCGTCGGCAAAAGTCGCCTTTTCGTATGATTTTATCGCTTCGTCATAATTCCGTTTTTTGAAAAGGGCGTCGCCGATATTAAAGTGGACAACCGGAGACTCCGGATTTTCGATCAGTGCGTCGCGATATTTGTTGTTCGCTTCGTCATACTTTTCTTCGGCATATAACTTGTTGCCTTCGGCCACTTGTTTGTGGCCGCCTTGGGCGAATGCTGAAAGCACAAAAGAGAAATAAACAACCAAAAAGTAAATTGTTTTTTTCATTTAGAATTTAGGTTTTAATCCAGCCTGTTTACACAATTCGTTAGCAGTAATTCTATCAAACACACGATGTCTTTTCACGGGAATCGTTTTGGTTCCATTAGTATAAATTGAATGATTGCCGCCTTCTCTCAACAAGTAATATCCATTGTTCACGAAGTACTTCACCAACTCCTTCCGCTTAACGGACAAAATCAGACCTCTACTGGCAATTGTTCAATTAGAGAACCACCCACGGGAATTTCTTTATTCTGCTCACGATAGGCCAAAAGCATTTCATTTAGAGCGTCCTTCAGCATTTCACGACACTCCTCGAGTGATTTGCCTTCAGTAATAACTTCCGGCCATTCGACAATTTGCCCCATGTAACCTGAACTTAGTTTAATATATTTGGCGGTGTAATTGCTTAACATGTTGTAAAATCCTTTCTTAGCTGCACTATAAGGGGGTGAGAAGAAATAATTTGGAATTTTATATTTATATCATTCTTTTATTCAAACCTACCGCGCCATTCCAGCTTGGTTTTCTTTCTCTCGGAGATGACGACTTCTAACACCAGCAAAAAAATCGCGATGCTCAAAACCCACTGAAAGCGCTCCTCATACTGCGAAAACTTCATGGACGCCAGCTCTTTTTTTTCCATTTTCGCGATTTCGTCATATATTTTTTCAAGTTTTGTCTCGCCGGTTGACGATTGATAATACTTACCATTTGTGGTCAGTGCGATTTTTTCCAACGTCAAGGCATCGAGTTTTGTTAAGATCACTTCATCTTTACGATCCTTTTTAAAACCCTTTTGGTTTCCGCGCGCATCATATATGGGAATGGGTACGCCGCTTGGTGAGCCAATACCCACAGTGAAAATAACCAGCCCCTCTTTATCGGCTAACTCAACGTCCTGCATCACATCGTCGCCGTGGTTTTCGCCATCCGTAATAAGAACTAATACTTTGTACTTTCGTTCCTGTGTTTCAAAACTTTTCATAGCAAGCTTAATTGCCGCGCCAATGTTTGTACCCGGTTCAGGGATAAGCTTGGGGTCCATGATATCCAGAAACGTCTTTGCTGCGCCATAATCCAAGGTCAGCGGGCACTGAATAAAGGCTTCACCAGCAAAAGCGATCAGCCCGATCCGGTCTCCCTGTAGTATTTCGATAAACGATGAAATCTCATGTTTCGCTTTGGCTAATCGACTGGGCTGGATATCCTCAGCAAGCATGGACATCGACACGTCAAGAGCAACAAAGATATCAACCCCCTCGCGCTTGACCTCTTCCAACTCCGTGCCTAACTGAGGGCGGGCCAGCGCCAGAATGATAAAAAATATACTTGTCATCACAAGTCCGGCTTTTACGACTTGACGACTGCGGCTTGTCGAGGGGCTTAACCTTTTGATCAAGTCAAGATTTCCAAAACGCGCCAGCGCCTTGGTTTTCCAGACAAAAACAAAATAATAAAAGCCGATAAGAACCGGGACCAGCAAAAACAAAAAAAAGTAATCGCTGCCGGCAAACCTGATAACGCTCATGGTATTTTCCGGAATTTGGTGTTCGTCAAAACCACCTCGAAAACAATCAGACCTAATGCAAAAAAAAGATAGCCTGGAAACAATTCCCGGTATCGAGTAAATTGTTTAATTTCAATTTTTGTTTTCTCTAAACTATCGATTTCTTCAAAAATTTTGTCCAAGCTTTCTTTATCGGTCGCCCGGAAATAACTGCCATCTGTTATTTGGGCCACTTCCTTGAGCATCTTTTCATCAATTTGTACGGGCATACGAACGTATCGTTTCCCAAAAATAGGATCATCAACGGGGTACATTGCCTCACCGCGTCTCCCGACGCCGACCGTATAAATTCGAATGTCAAAAGCATCCGCTACCTTCGCTGCTGTAATAGGATCTAATTGGCCGCGATTGTTCTGGCCATCCGTTAACAGAATCACAACCTTACTTTTCGCCTTACTGTCTTTGAGACGATTTGCCGCATTGGCAATAGCCATTCCGATTGCGGTGCCATCCTCGATCATGCCGATCTCAACCTCTTTCAAAAAGTTGAGCAAAATCCCATAATCAAGCGTTAACGGACATTGGGTAAAACTCTTCGCAGCAAAGACGACCATGCCGATACGGTCATTGTTCCGGCCTTTAATAAAATCTGCGGCGACAAGCTTAGCAGCCATAAGACGATTGTTGGGTTTAAAATCTTCCGCCAGCATACTGCTGGAAATGTCTAATGCCAAGACAATGTCGATGCCTTCTGTGATGATTTCCTCTTCAGTATAACCGGATTGCGGCCGCGCAAAACAGAAAATCAAGAAAGACAAAGCAAGCAAACGAAGGCCAAAAATGAGATGCCGATAATTTTTCTTTTTAGAAAGCTTCTCAACATTTTTAATCAAACCTAAATTCGAATACCTAACCGTGCCCGAACGGACTCTATTCCGTTTGAGATACCAGAATAACAAAAACGGGATCAGCAACAACAGAAACAAAAATTGAGGATTTGCAAATTCAAGTTGGCTCATGTTCATTTCTTTTCGATTGTTTCTTCTTCTGGTGTTTCTTCTTCCGGTTTGCCAGATGCTTCCTCTGTATAATCATAAAGGAGCTTCGTCTGCTCCACGATATCAAATGCCCGATCTAATATTTCGACGCTTTCCTGGTCTGTGGGGTGATACTTAGCGAATTTCACTAAATCGCATATTTTGAGAAATTCATGGATACGATGCTCATACTCTGGCTCGATACCCGAAGCACGTAAGTTTTCGATGAGCTCAAAGGTCGTGAGCTCCAGGGCGATGATAAAATAGCGTCCTTCAATATACTGGCGTATGATTTCTGACACTCGAACGTAAAATTCTTTAAATTTTCCATCTGCTAACAAGGACGAGTTTTGTAAGGTTTGCAATTCTTCGAAAGCGATCTCATGGGCAGGTTGCGGCGGTTCCACTTTTTGCGGCAGCAGCCCCTTGCCGGCTTTCCTTCGTCGCCAAATATAAAACAAAATGGAGAGCAGGACCAAAAAAGCAAAGAGAATACTTCCCCAAAGAATAATTTTTCGATAATTTCTTGGCAGCCCGAGTGGAGCTTTAATATCGCGAATGTCGCCGGCTTCGCTCGGTTTGAGACTTTCAACGACGATCTTGATCACCCTGGTTTTAAGAGCATGCGTCGTCGTATCCCCCTCGAGAGTATAGAGGAACGTTAAGGAGGGAATTTCAAACTCACCCACATCAAAAGTTGAGATGATGTATTCAACACGATCAACTGTGACGCTGTCTTTAAGTTCAGGAGCAAAAACTTCATAATCCCTTATTTCAAAAGCGCCTAGGTTGGCGGCCAGACCCGGCATTGCGACCTGAATATCTGGCGTGCGGGTAACCATGATGGAGTATTTGATGAGATCCCCGATGCGAATGGTGCTTTTATCAACGTTGGAATCGATGGAGATCGAATTTTCAACTGCAAAAAGTTCAAAAACAGCGATGAAGAACAAAAGAATTGATGAACGGGCAAGGGTTGTTCGTAAAATCGATTTCATTCTTTTATTGCAATCCGGTCCTCATAAATTTCAACAGCCAGCTCACGCATCATCTTTTGCAGCTTCAGGTTATAAGCCTCTTGTTGTCTTTCCAGGAGCAGACTTTGGATGACTTGTTGGCGAACGTCCGCAAGCGGTTTGATCTTTGTCACCTTACCGTCGTCATCCTTTTCAGCATATTTTTCTTTATGAGCCTTATAATATAGTTCGATGTCGGAATCGTTGATATTCACACTTTGTGAAATTTCCTTCTCGAGCAGTTTTTGCACCATAAAATTTTTCTTTGCCTGAAACGCAGCTTCTACAACGTCCTTATCTTTGTCCAATCCCTGTCTTTTGGCTGAATCATAGAAAAGTTCAGTAGCGATATACTGTCTGAGAAAATCTATTTTCTTGCTGCGTTCACTCAGTTGCTTCCTCATATAAGGGGGAAGCTGCCGAATCTCAAATTCCAAATCTCCACTCGTGATTCTGCGGTTGCCAATTTTTGCTATGACCTGGCCAGGGCGGCTTTTTTTCGCGTGCGAGGGATCCAACAGCGCCGCTTCCTGCAAGACTTGTTCTGCGTCGGCCGAGCGTTCCAGACGTTCAAGACACTGAACCATCTTTTTGTTGACCTCAGCTATCAAGCTGCTTTCTGGATAAAGGTGCTTTATTTTCAAATAGTAAGCTAAGGCATTCTCATAATCCCTCTGCCGTTCAAAATAGATATTGCCGATGG